>JBHICL010000081.1:0-9940 GCA_046759605.1 Alphaproteobacteria bacterium
CCCTGGGCTATGGCCACGACGAGAGTTGGTGGCGCGACTTCGTGAGCCTGTTGAGTCAAGTGGGCTACGACGACGTCCTGAGCATCGAGCATGAAGACAACGCCATGTCGCCGCTCGAGGGCGTGCGCAAGTCCGTTGAGCTCCTGCAACGGATCATTATCCGAGAGCACGGGGCACCGTAGCGGGGCACCCGATTGACCGGCCATGATGTCCGTAGGGAAAGTTGGCCATGGCATATGATCGAGATCTTGTTTTTTATACCAACCCGATGTCGCGCGGGCGGATCGTTCGCTGGATGCTCGAAGAGATCGGCGCGCCGTATCGCACCGAGATCCTCGACTATGGCACGACGATGAAGGCGCCCGAGTATCTGGCGATCAACCCGATGGGGAAGGTTCCGGCTATTCGCCACGGCGACACCATTGTCACGGAATGCCCGGCGATCTGCGCCTATCTCGCCGATGCTTTCCCGGACGCGGGCCTGGCGCCCGCCCTTGACGGGCGCGGCGAGTATTATCGCTGGCTTTTCTTCGCCGCCGGGCCGCTGGAGGCGGCGGTGACCAACCGGTCTCTGGGCTTCGAACCGCCGACCGACAAGCAGGGGAGGGTCGGCTACGGCAGTTTCGGTGCGGTGATGGATACGCTGGAGCGGGCGATTGCGTTGGGCGGCTATATCGCTGGCGAGCGGTTCTCCGCAGCCGACGTCTACGTCGGGTCGCATATCGGCTGGGGCCTCGAGTTCGGATCGATCGAGCGACGCCCCGGCTTTGCCGAATACTGGTCGCGGGTCAGCGACCGGGACGCCTATCGACGCGCGTCCGAACTTGACGATGCGGCAATACCTGCCAAGCCGGAGTGAGATGAACGTTCAGCCGACATCAACAAGAACGGCACCGTCCTCGACCTTAACCGGATAGGTTTCGAGATCGACACAGACTGGTGCGCCCTTCGCCTCTCCCGTGCGGTAATCGAAACGGCCATTGTGCTTCGGACATTCAATAATGTTGTCCATTACCAGCCCGTCGGCCAGGTGGGTGGCTTCGTGGGTGCACAAGCCGTCGGTTGCGAAATATCCGTTGTCGGGCGAGCGGTAGATGGCAAAGGTGCGATCGCCATGATCGAAGCGGATCACATCCTCCTCGTCGACCTCCTCCGCACCACAGGCTCTAATCCAGTTGGTCATTCATATCTCCAAGGTTCATAAGCGCCGTTGAGATGCTGGAAATTCTCGTTCAGCCATCGCGTCCGGAACGTGCCGCGTCCGTTCCGTCATTCCGCAGCGGCGATGTCGCCCGCCGAAACGAACGGTCGCGCGCCGTCCGGCAGCCGGCGGTGGACGAAATGAGAGGGATCACGCAATTGACGCAGCATTGCCGGAATGATTTCCCGGTAAGCTCCAACGAGGCCGCGACGGGGTAGCGGAGAGTCGGCCTTGATTTCCGCGTGCAGCGCCGGCAGGGCGTGATAGGGCACCATTGGAAACATATGGTGCTCGAGGTGGTAGTTCATGTTCCAGTATAGAAACCGGAGTACCGGGTTCATATAGACCGTGCGGCTGTTCAGCCGGTGGTCGAGCACGTCCTCGGCAAGCCCCGCATGCTGCGTGAGGCCAAACACCAGGTGGAGCCATGTTCCGTAGATTCGCGGAAGGCCGATGAGCATGGCGGGCAGGATGCTGCCGACCACAACACATGCGATGGCAACCGCAGCGTAGATCGCCAGCCAGATCCGCGCCGTGCTGTAGACTTTCATGCGTTCCATCTCGGGGATGAACGTGGTTTCGTCTTCGGTCAGCCGACCGGTGGCATGGATAATCATTTTCCGGAATGCCACCGGCACATCGACCAGACCGAAGAAATTGGCGATGATCTTCAGCAGGCGCGGGGGCCGCATGGCGACGATTTCCGGGTCGCGTCCTACAATCAGCGTATCAGTGTGATGGCGGGTGTGAGACCACCGCCAGACCGTCGGCTCGCGCATGATCATGAACGACGCGATCTGATAGACGACGTCGCTCATCCAGCGGGTCCTGAACGCGGTGCCATGGCCGCATTCGTGCCAGCGCGAATCCGACGACGATCCGTAGAGCACGCCATAGGCCAGAAAGAACGGAACCGCGAGCCACGACCCCCAGAACCAGCCACCGAGGCCGCCAAGGACGATCATCGCGCCGACCCAGATCACAGTGTCGCGTAAGGCCGGGTGATCGGACCGCTTCATCAGTTCTTTCATGCGCTTGCGCGGGATATCGCTACGATACCACTCTGCCGTAGCCAGGCCCCGTTCCACGGCCTGCGCTGAATCCGGACCGACCAGGCTGTAGTCCCGCAAAGGCTCACCCGCTTTCACCGGTCCCGCCCTTCGCCATGTGTAGGTGCGATCGGATACTGTCGTCAGGCTGACATTTTTTCCACTTGCCGCCCACCGTCACGGATGATGGATTCCAGCTCCTCCGCGCTCATTTCTGTTTTCTCGACGTCGGTGATCTTCTCGCCGTTCTCCAGTATGACGACCCGGTCCGCGATCCGGTGAACCTGAAAGATGTCATGGGTGATGTAGATGACGAGTAAGCCCTGATCGCGCAGTTGTTGCGCGAGCTCGTTAACGTGTTCGCGTTCGCGGACGGAAAGGTGGTTGGTCGGCTCGTCCATGATGACGACGCGGTTCTTGAACTCGACCGCGCGGCCGATCTTCACGGACTGACGCTCACCGCCCGACAGGATCTCGACCTCGTCATCGGCGGACACAGAGTCGCGCAACCCGAAGCTGCGGATCACTTTCGTGCTTGCCTCTCGCATCTTACCAAAGTCCAGGAATGGGATGCCGAACTTTCGGTTCACCGGCTCACGCCCGAGATAGTAGTTGCGGGCAATCGAGAGATTGTCACACAACCCAACCGCCTGTTGGATTGTCTCGATCCCCTGCTCGATCGCGAGCTTGGGATGGAACTCCTTGACTTCGGTCCCGTCAAAGAAAACCTGGCCAGACGTCGGTGGATAGATGCCGCAAAGAATTTTGATCAGCGTTGTCTTGCCGGCGCCGTTGTCACCGACCAAACCGACCAGCTCACCGGAGTCGAAGTTTACCGAGACGCCCTTTAGGGCGCGGAACGTACCGAAGTAGAGATTGATGTTGTTCATCTCGATGAGCGGTCGGTCGGAAGACATGATCGGGTTCTCCCACTGCCGTACTAGGTTTGGCGCGCAGCCCAGACACGAAACCGTTTGTCGGCAAGCAGCGCCGCAATCACTAATACGGCCAGGACTATCAAGTAAAGCTGCGGCGAGACGGTCATCACCACGAGATAACTTTGGACACTGGACAGGATGAAGGCGCCCGCGAGCACGCCAATGATGCTGATCCTGCCGCCGGACAGGAGGCAGCCGCCGACGACGCAGGCAGCGATCGCCTCGAGTTCCATGAGGCGACCTGTACTGCCGTCGGCGAAGGAAATCTTGTTGGCCTCGAGAACCCCCGCGAACGCGGCACATGCTCCCGCCAGGACAAAGGCCAGTAGACGAACATAGCGGACTCGCACACCACGCGAGAGCGCACTCTCCCTGTCACCCCCGACCGCGAGAAGCCGGTTGCCGAACGGCGTGAAGAAAACCATTACGTGAAGAGCCGCGAGGAGGATGACCATCCATACAATGGAATTCTGATAACCGAAAATCGTCCCGCTGCCAAACCCTTCGTAGAATGTCAGGCTTTCCCGTGTGGCGGTGTCGAGGAAGAAGGCCCGACCTTCCGTCAGCAGAAACGCGAGACCACGGAAAATGAAGAGGGTGCCCAGCGTGACGATAAGCGATGAAATTCCAAGATAGGAACTGATGTAGCCGTTAAACGTGCCGATCACACACCCCGCGGCAATGGCAAGGAACACGGCCGGCACAACGCCGACAAAGGGCGCCGTGCCAAGAAACACGAAGGCGCCCATACCGAAAATCGAACCAATCGAGATATCGATCTCGCCGGTGCCGATGACCAGAGCCTCACCAGCGGCAAGTAATGCCAGCACCGCTGTCACATGAAGGATCGACTGGAGATTGCCGGCATTCAGCCAGACGCCGCCCGAGGTCGCACCGAACACGATGATCAGGAGAGCCGCAACAAACAGAGCGCTCGATTCCGGATGTCGACCGAGATAGCGCGCGAGACTGCGTTTCATGCCGGGCGCTGCGGTCTGGACCGTGTCGGTGCTCGGCGTCACGATGTTCCTCCCCCGCCGATCCTAGGCTGCCGTCGGGCGGAATGTGCGTATCCGGTTCTCCACGTACCGGTTGAAAAGAACGGCCGCAATCAGGAGCACTCCGACGAAAGTGATAAACCAGGAAGGCGGAGCGCCGATACTGATTAGTTCGAAGCGCGCCGAGACGATGATAAGCGCGCCAAGAACCGCCCCCAACACGGTGCCGCGGCCGCCACGTAGAGCGGCCCCCCCGACCACGGCAGCCGCGATCGCCTCGAGCTCGAATTGGAAGCCCATTGTGACATAGGTATTGGGCGTATCCGCGATTGTCAGGATGCCGGCAAACGCCGCCAGCAACGAACAAAGAATGAAGGCTCTTGTCTTGACCCGCCCCGTTTCGACGCCCCGCGACAGCGCGCTCTGTTCATCATAACCGACAGCGTAGAGCCGATTGCCGTACGGGGTGCGGCTCAAGACGAGATGAAACGCAATCGCCGTCAAGATGAGGATGAAGACAGCGTTTTCGAACACCAACCATTCGCCACCCAAGATCCGGACCAGCCAATGGTCGCGCGCATCGCGCGCGAGTGACGGAATAGAGCCACCCGACCACAGGAAAATGACGCCGCGATAAAAGAAGAGCGCGCACAAGGTCACAATCATCGACGGCAGCCGTGCACGCACCACAAGGAGGGCATTGAGATAGCCGATGCCGGCGGCGCCTAGCAGAACAAGCACCACGGCTAGCGAGACTCCGAGCTCGCGTTCCAACAGGATGAAGCCGATTCCGCCGAGGCCATAGACCGAACCGACGGAGAGATCGATTTCCTTGGAGATCAACAGCATCGTCTGGCCAATCGCGACGAACGCGAGGATGGCGGAGAAATGTACGATGTTGTCGATCGTGAACCAGCGGAAAAAACCTTCGCTGTCAAAGATCACATAGAGAATGAACAAGGTGGCGGCTATGAGGATGGCGCCGAGATCAGCGCGCTTGCGCAATATCGCGAGAATCGGAGATCCGGACACCCCCGCCTCCGCTAACCGAAGATTTGGAACATATCGCTTCCCGGGACAGATGTCCCGGGAAGCGATATTCGCGAGACCTACCAGGCTGCCGCCTGCTGGTCCCACGCCTCGTCGCCGAAGACGCCCTTGATGAAGCCGATCCAGCTATCGGCAGTGGATGCATCGACTATAACCGGACCCGTCAGAATGTCACCGGCCGGCTTGTAGCCGAACTTATTGAACCAGTAGAGCCACGACGCGGCCTCAAACCCCTGCAACCAGAACCCTTGACTGTGGGTCGACAACAGACGCCCATCGGCAACACCGGTCAACGAGATCGGATTGGCATCGACTCCGATAATTGTCACGCCGTCCATGTCGACGTCGGGGCTGAGGCCCAGCTCATCGGCCACACGCCATACGACGGGGCCGGAATCGCCGGTGACCGTGTAAATGAAGTTAACGTCCTCGTTGCTCTGCAGGTACGAGCCAAGGATATTCGAAGCGCGCGCTGGATCTTGGTCAGTAATCAGCGTTTCGGTTTCGATACCTGCCTCCGCCATAGCATCGGTCATGCCGCGGCAACGGCCGGCAAGACCGGCGTGGGCCGGATCAGGATTCGCACACAGCACCTTCGTCGGCTGGGGTACTTTGCCCGCCTGTGCTTGGCCGAGCGCGTGCTGTCCGGCGTGCAGGCCAGTCCTATATTCGTCACCACCGATGTAGGTCAGATAGTCGATCTTCTCGGGCTGGGGTCGCGAGTCGGAGATGTTGAAAGCGACAACTGGAATGCCCTTCTCGATCGCTTTGTTGATTGCGCCTTCGAGTGCGGCAGGCTCGGTAATTGCGACTGCAAGGCCGTCAGGATCAGTCGCAACCGCCTGCTCGATCAGCTGAATGTATTTTTGCGTATTGTACTCGCTGGTCGAAATGTACTCCGCTTCCGCGTCCGGAAATTTTTCCTCGAACGCGGACAGAGACAGGTCAAACCACTTCGAGTTCGAGTCGTTGGGACCCATATGGGACACAACCAGGAACCGGTACTTCTTGTCCTGAGCGTCGGCGGTTCCGACTGCGCCGGCGAGGCCGAATGCCAGAACACCGACCGCGAGCGCCGTATTCCTGAGCCAGATCCGTTCTTTCATCTGAGTTTCCTCCTCTCTCGTGCGGCGCATCTTAGCGCCTTCTTGTCTCTCCCGCTTTTCCCGGAGAACACTTGGTGCGACCCCGGGCAAGATCGGTGATCGTTGGACATTTTGCCATTTGTGCTGCACCCCTCTTCGGGACGCATAACACTAGCATACTTTGAGAGACTTCCCTCAATCTCTATCAGAGTTGCTCTGTGGTGGGCAGCGGCTCTTGGCTCCCGCCAGAGCTCGAGGAACGGGGCCGCCGCGCACTCGACGTGACGGAGCTGCACCTCACCGCCTGGGCCTTCTTCGTGCGAGACGCCTATGCCATCGCCGACACCGCCACCCCTCAGGGCGGCTTCACCTCGGCCGCACCCCCGACGACACGCCTGGGCTGGAACGCGTCGCCGCTCAACCGACACAGCCCAAGCTCTTCAGGCCGCATCGACGTCATAGAAGATGTCGAATCTTGTCGACGCCCGGTAATCGCCTCCCCGTCGTCCCGTGAAAACGTCTGTCACAAATCCTTTTCGAAACGACCCCTTCGACGCGGTACAACCGGAATCACTTCCGCACGCGCCTCAGGGCCGATTTGATCTCCTTCTCGAGCTCCTTGGCCCGGGACTCGATACCGGACCGTATGCCGGCCCTGCCGCTTTTCTTCGCAACAGCCCTGCCGAGCTGTTTATCCGCGGCCGTCCACCTTCTGCGCAGATCCTTGATGACCTTGCCATATTCGCGCTCGACATCGGCGACGGCTTTCTTCGCCGCGCGGCCGACCTGATCGATATCCTTCGAAAGCTGCCTGAGACGAGCACGCGCCTGCGCCACGTCCGAAGGACGCCGGGCGCGCGTCACGCGTGCTTTCGCCGCCGGCTTCCGCGCCGGTTTCCGCGCCGGCTTGCGCGTCGTCTTTTTCGGAGCGCGCTTGGCGGCCGCTGTCCTGGTAGTCGACGTTCGCCGCGTGGCTGCCTTCGTGGCCGTCGTTCTGGCGCCAGAGGTTTTCCTCGCGCGCCCTGTCGACTTCGCGGTTGACTTACCGCGCCTGGCCCTGGTTCCCGATGCTCCTCGTTCCGCCATTTCCATCCCCCGCCACTATTTTCGTCCAAACATCCAAACTCGCATATGTGCCAAATTCCATCATAGACAAACTGTAGCCCACACCGGTCCGATCGTTAAACCTCCAAGGCGCAAATTTTCGGCCTTCCTGCCAACAAGGATTCGTCCGCAGGAACGGACCCGCTCGGAGGTCGGAGCCGGTGAACGTCGACTCTACGGCACCTATCGCAACATCAAAGCATAAATGCTGGGTGTCATCGTGACGAGCAGTCCGTCAGGAACCGCGCGTAGAAACCGGCCACGCCCATGGCGACGAAGTCGATCTTGCGTGAGCCGCCGATGAGCACGCTGACGAATTTGCCGTGCATCGTTCATCTGCCGGCGAAGGGCGACGATCGAAACGCTCTGGGTTGCGACGCGGACCCGACCGGAAACCAAATCGGACGAGATCCCGTCCCGAGGACAAACACGGATTGATTTCGCCAAGCGTGCCGACCAGGAAACACAGGCGCCGTGACGACGCAGAACGATATCGCGGATATGAACGATCCATTGATGTCGACTCGTCTGAACACGTCTGGATTGCCGGTCATGAAACCCAGAAAGCCAAAACGAGATTGCGCATGATCGCAACCTGGACCCTGTTGCTAATCGACTCGAGGAAATTGCCGGGGACCGCCCCCCGGTCGAGGATGGCAAGCGTCCAGAGACGTATGGGCGTGATAGATGCTCGAGTATGACTCCCATGCTGCTCGCCGGACGCCTTGAAAAGGCAAGGTGGCCCCATGTCACATAATTACAACACTGTCACAAAAAAGCCCCAGCCACGAGAACTGGAGCTTGTGGAAGTCAACACTTAGCGCGATGCTTTTGCGTCCGCCTAAGTGGCGATTCCTCCCTTAACTTGGGCCGTGCGGCTTCGGTTGTGCGGCTTTCTTTTTTGGTCGGACGTACGGTAGCAAGGCTTTTTGCGCACCGCAATTGCCAAATTCGCGACACACTACTCCGAAAGATCCTACGAAGACGAATAGTTGAAGTCGCTCCGGCCGGCCGGGTTGAGGAAGGACGATTCCTAGCTTTGCGGCTCCGAGGCGAAACTCACACCACACGCCGTCATCGCCTCGGAAATGGCATCCCGCGAGCCGCGCAGCAAGAACTTCGCCCTTTCCTCTCCTGCCTCAATGACGAACGTCGAACCCTCCATGATGGCGCTCAGGAGATTGAGGAACTCGGCGTTCTGCCCCTCCTGAGGACCGTCGCCGAACAACGACCGCTTGGTTACGAAGGAGGTCTCGGCGCGGCCGTTGGCATTGCGCCAAGCCATCTCGGAAGAAACCACCGGATTCTTGTCGACCCGGTATCTGACCGCGAACTCCTCACCCAGGATCTGACGCCGCGGCGCATAGATCGAGATGAGATTCTCCTCGTCATCGCATACCACAAGGAGATCGTCGCCGCGGTCGTTGGTCACTCGCGCCGACACAACCGGCTCATCGGTGAACTCGTCAAAGCGTCGCGTGACCTCCCAGCCCTCGGCATGAGCCGACGAGCCGACCAGCATCGACATCGTGATAGCCGCGAGCAGCACCTGCCACATGGCGATCCACGATCTCCTTTTTGAGCATCGAGGGGACATTATCACCAAGAAAGCCGGCCGCGAACGCGGAAGCTCTCAAGGTCGTGCAGGTTGGGCCGCCGCCGAAAAATCCGGTCCATGGAGTACTATTTGGAAACGCTCAACCCGCGGCAACGAATACTTTGGAGTATTTTGCCGCGAATGAGCCATGGACAGCCGGATCACTGGCGATTCGGCTGGTCGCGAACGCCGATCGCTCGACCGTTGGCAGCACCGATTCGCGCCTACGGAACCGCCGCCAGCACGTCCGCCAGCCGGCTTCCCCGCGCGAGGGATTCGCCCTTGGAATCAATCAAATAGTAGGTCCCATCGCGTTCACGACCGATGCCGAAATAGCCGCACCCCTCGAGGCCATCGGTCACGCACAGGATCCTGTCGCTATCCCCGGAGTTCACCCGGACGACGCCCTTTGCCAAGCCCCGCTGCATAAGATCGCAGCAAGCCTTGGAAATGAGTAGGAGGTCGTCATACGTAAGACGATTCGAAGGAAAGGGAACGACATTCATGTAAAGCTCCGAATCGGGGGAGTAGAATCAGGTGCTGGCTAACACGAATATCGGGGCGCCGCGAGTTTTATTTTCGAGTCGCGACGCCGGGTACCTATTTATTTCACCGTGAGGTCTATATCGAACAGAGATATAAATTAATCGAATATCGCTTGTATGAATATAAGAAGTTGATATATAAGGGGCGCGGAGGAGGAGGCTGGCGCATGGATACGCGAACGATCTGTCTCGCGGTGCTGAGCCGCAGCGACGCGTCCGGCTACGAGATCAAGAAGACCCTCGAGGAAGCACCCTTCTCACAAATCCAGGAGGTCGGGTTCGGGTCGATCTACCCCGCGCTCAACAAGCTTCAGGAAGACGGGTTGGCCACCGTCACGGACACGCCGCAGGAGGGCCGGCCCGACAAGAAGGT
>JBHICL010000082.1:0-9904 GCA_046759605.1 Alphaproteobacteria bacterium
GTCGTAGCCTGTTGGGATGCCCCTAGTCGATGTTTGTACCTATCCCGGTTTCGTGGACGGTTTTCAGGTTGGGATGGTAGCGGGGCTAAGGACCTCCTCCGCTACCGCCCTCCGTCGATTGCACTTGGCGCCGGGCGCCAGCCCTGCGCTAGCATGTGTGGGAGCAATCCCGCGTGTCAGGGTATGGCGGACAAAACAGCCTCGAGCTGGCCGGCCAACTATCCGGCGAAGGAACGCGAGCTCGACGAGCGGCGCGCCGAGTGGCGCCGCTGCAATGCCCAACAGGATCGCAAGGCGGTCATCGAGGTGCGAGCGATATCTATGTAACTTTTTGTTTATGAACACTCTTTCTCCAGGCTTTTGATGAAATTCACCAGATCCCAGATCTGCTCCTCCCGCAGTTCGTCTTCCCATCCGGGCATCTCGCCGCGCCCCCGCATGATTTTCCACGCCAGGTCTCCCATGGTGCGTGCGCGGCCAGCCACGGCCAGATCGGTGGGCCTCGGATCGACCGAACCCGCCGCGGGACCATCTCCGCGGCCGGAGGACCCGTGACAGATGAGGCAGTTGAACCTGTAAAGCCTTGCCCCACGGACGATCGACGCGGAGGTTGCCTCGACCGGGTTCTCCCGGCTCCGTGCCTCCGGGGGAGCTGTCCATACGGTGTCCGTACCGGCGGTCTCGGGGCTCACGATCGAGCCCACCGTCAGAATAGATGAGCAAATGACCAGGAACCGCCGCATGCGTGTTCTCGGACGTGGCTCGGCGAGGCCTTCACGGTGGGGTACCCTTGTTCTCATGGAGACTTATGCGGCTTCCCGCCACTCGGTCCTTACGTCCGCGTCGCCCTCGTCCGTCGAATGACGCCGCCGCAGCCCCATGACCGTCGCCTGGTCGGCAAGCCGTGACAGTGCCCACACCGCCATCGCCCGCACCAGCGGCGAGGCGTCGGTGAGGAGATCTCTCACGGTTGGAAGCAGACCGGGATCGCCACTGTTGCCCACCGCAATCAACACATTGCGCACGAAACGGTCGCGGCCCAGCCGTTTGACAGCCGTTCCGGCAAAAAACGCGCGGAAATCGCCGTCATCGAGTGCCGCAAGATCGGCCAGCCGCGGCGCTGTCAGCTCCGGCCGCGCGTGAAACGCGGCATCGTGTGAGCGGCGCGCATACTTGTTCCACGGGCACACCGCGAGGCAGTCGTCACAGCCGTAGATGCGGTTGCCGATCGCCTCGCGGAACTCGCGCGGGATATGCCCCTTGTGCTCGATCGTGAGGTAGGAGATGCAGCGGCGGGCGTCCAGGCGGTACGGCTCAGGGATCGCGCGCGTCGGGCAGATGTCGAGGCAGCGCCGGCACGAGCCGCAGTGATCGGCCTCGGGCTTGTCGGGAGGCAGCTCGAGGGTCGTGTAGATCTCGGCCAGGAACAGCCACGACCCGAACGCGCGGGAGACGAGGTTCGTGTGCTTGCCCTGCCAGCCCAGGCCGGCCTTCTCGGCCAACGGTTTTTCCATGACCGGCGCGGTGTCGACGAACAGCTTGACGTCGCAGTCGTACGTCTCGCCCACCCAGCGGGCGAGCGCCTTGAGCCGTTTCTTGAGAACGTCGTGATAGTCGCGACCGTGGGCGTAGACCGACAGGCTGCCGCGCCCGGCGCGGCGCAATGGCTCGAGCCGCGCGAGGGGATCCTCCGCGGGACCGTAGTTCGCGCCCAGCATGATCACGCTGCGCACGTCGGGCCAAAGCATCTGGGGCGCGGCCCGACGGTCCGCCTTGTCGGCAAGCCAACCCATGTCGCCGTGATAGCCGCGCGCGACATATTCGGCGAGGTGGCGCCGTGCTGAATCGCCCAGCTCGGGCGCGGCGTAGCCCACGACATCGAAGCCGAGGCCGAGCGCCCGCTCGCTGATCGTCTCTTTCGCCTCGAGCATCCGCTGCTATCCGCGGCCCCGGTAAGGCGCCACCCCCTGCTCCGGAACCCAGAGGCCTTCCGGTGCGGGGCCGGACTGGTAGAACACGTCGATCGGCATACCGCCCCGTGGGTACCAGTAGCCGCCCATGCGCAGCCACTTCGGCGCCAGCTCCGCCTCGAGGCGCCTGGCTATGGCCACGGTGCAGTCCTCGTGAAACGCACCATGGTTTCGGAACGCGCCGAGGTAAAGCTTGAGCGACTTGCTTTCCACGATACGGGCGTCGGGCACATAGTCGATGACGAGGTGCGCGAAGTCCGGTTGTCCCGTGACCGGGCAAAGCGAGGTGAACTCGGGACAGGTGAAACGAACGAGGTAATCGGTCCCCTGATGTGGATTCGGGAGCGTCTCCAGAACCGCCTCGTCGGGCGATGCCGGCGGCTCCGTTATGCCGCCGAGCTGCGTCAGGTCACGGTAAATCGTCTTGCTCATTCGCTCCGCCAAACTGTGCCGCCGAGGACCTCTCTGGCGACCGCCGATGATAGTGGATGTCGCCCAAGGCCACCAGAACGGGGCCACGGCTTTCGGTGTGGCCTTTCCTCACGATCGGTTCTCGGGATGGAGCAGGCTGCAGTCGCCGTAGGAGTAGAAGCGGTAGCCCCGCGCCTTGG
This sequence comes from Alphaproteobacteria bacterium, assembly GCA_046759605.1. Lineage (GTDB taxonomy): Bacteria > Pseudomonadota > Alphaproteobacteria > UBA6615 > UBA6615 > JBHICL01. The sequence goes on from JBHICL010000082.1 coordinate 2,582, forward strand.
CGTGCTCGTAGGCATCCTTCATGCGCTCCGTCCCGGCAAAGGCGCACACGAGCATGAACAGGCTCGAGCGCGGGAGATGAAAGTTGGTGAGCAACAGGTCGACCGCTCTGAAGCGGTATCCGGGCAGAATGAACAGTGCGGTCTCGCCCCTGAATGGACGCAGCCGGCCATCTTTGCGGGCGGCGCTTTCAAGCAGACGCAGGCTCGTTGTCCCAACGGCGACGATACGTCCGCCGGCCGCCCGCGCCTTGTTGATCGCGTCGGCGGTCGCGGCGGTCATGACACCGGTTTCGGGATGCAGGCGATGGCGACGTAGATCCTCGCTCTTGACCGGCAGGAAGGTGCCGGCGCCGACGTGCAGCGTGACCGAGGCCCACCCTACCCCGCGCGCCTCCAGTGCCGCGAGCAGCGGCTCCGTGAAGTGCAGCCCGGCCGTGGGCGCGGCGACCGCACCGTCGTGCCTGGCGAAAATCGTCTGGTAGTCGGCGTCGTCCCGCCTGTCCGGGCCTCCGGCTCGATGTATGTAAGGCGGCAACGGCATGCGGCCGTGGACGCGAAGCCGCTCCAGCAGATCTTCCTCCGAGGCCGGGAAGCGCAGGATCACCTCGCCGTTCGAGCACTTCTCGGCCACGTCGGCCCAGAAGCCGGGCGCGAGATCGACGCGGTCGCCGCGGCGCAGCCGGCGGGCTGGCCGGGCAAAAGCGCGCCAGGCGCCTTCCGCGTCCGGTTTGTGGAGCGTGACCTCCACCCTCGCCGCGCCGCGTCGACCGACGAGCCGCGAAGGCATGACCTTCGTGTCGTTGACAACGAGGACATCGCCGGGTCTCAGCAGAGCCGGAAGGTCGGTCATTCCCAGATCGTTCAACGCGCCGCCGACCTCGAGCAGGCGCGCCGCATCACGCGGGACCACGGGGCGCTGTGCTATGAACTCGCGGGGCAGATCGAAGTCGAAGTCGGCGAGGCGCATATCATCCCACCGGAGCGCTGAGCTGAAGCGATTTTACCTCGATGAGAAGTTCCGGCACCTCTTATCGCCCAGGCGCCTGCCTCGGGTTCGCAATCCCGGTCGGGGCCTGGTTCGTCCTATGTGCTACTCTTGAAAAAACGAGGTTACATACACAGCGCGTTGGAGAGGAATCATGAACGACGCCCCTGACAAAACGACCTGGCCGGAATTTGCGATCGTCCTTTATGACCTGCTGACCGGTCGGAAGGCGGAAATCACCTACGACTTCGACAACCTGGAGATCTATGTTCCGATGGCGTCAGGCCCGGATCCAGAACATGCCGTCTGGAAGCTCAACGGCGCGCTCAAAGTTCGTGCGCGCGAAGAACGTCCAGGGTGAGGCCGTTGCAGGTCCCCTTGGACGTGGCGGGAGAGCTCGAAGCCCGATCGGAAGCCGGAACGGTACGGATCACAGCCAGCCAGAGCACCATTACGGTCGACCTGCCGAATCTTCGGGCCGGCATGACCGCCTTCAGAGGAACCGGTGGGCGAAGCCGGCGGGCCGGGACGATTTCGCGCGCCGGCGCGATACTGGATTTTGCGGACCTGAGCGTCCGTGTCCGGCTGGCGGGCGGGACGATAGCGCTACTGGGCGCCGAGGCGCGTCCCGGATTTCTGTCTCGGGTGCTCGCCCTCGGACCGCTGGAGATCAGATTGCTGTCGCTACTGAGGTCTCTCTCCCGTCGAGCATAGAAGGTTCGGCTTATTCGGTCCTCCGAACCGATCGGTTGCCATGGGCCCGCCCACTGCACCTTTGCAACAGGAACGGACAAAATCGAACCGCGACGCACCAAGCGGTCAAGATAGTGCGAGTTTTTCTTGAAAACTCACAATATATGGGGTACCGGGGTCCGTATTAGCGAATCAATCGTAGGGAATCGAAACATGAGCAAAGCTGAGTTCATCAAGCAGGTTGCCGGCCGGGGTAAGATGACCTCCGCCGAGGCAAAGCGGGCCGTGGAACTCGTGTTCGGCGAGATCGAAATGGGCCTGAAAACAGCGCGAAAGGATGGCAGGTACACCATCGGAACTCTCGGGACGTTCTCGATCGCCAAGCGGGCGCCGCGAAACGGACGCAATCCCAGAACCGGCGAGCCAATAAGGATCAAAGCCTCGAAAAGCCTCAGGTTCAAGCCGGCGAGCAACCTGAAGAGAGCCGCGGGCTGCTGATCTCAATCAGCGGAACGCGTCGCTGTGAAGATAGGCGGGTACGGCGCTCGTCCTCGTGCGAGGGTGGCGTAGCAGCTTTGACAAACCCAGAGAGACGACGCCGTGCCCCTATTACCTGATCAGGCCTCGCGGTAGGCGAACCGGCCCACGGTTGGTTCGGCTCGCCACCAGTCCTCGAACAAGGACGCCATCTCTTCCTCCGAGTCGCAGTGCGGGCACTGTGCACGGAGCGTTTTGCGTTGAACGCGGAAAGTGACGCCGCACTGACAGCTCACTTCGAAACCGTCCTGGCTCGCGCCATTGAGCTCGAACCTGATCTCCATGGGAATTCTGCCTTCGCCTGTCTGCGCACCGACCGACAGCCGCGAATCGCGGGGTGGTGCGGTCGTGAGCTGGCTGTCTTATCTCCGCGCCCGGCGGTGTCAAGTATTTTGCGACAAATTGAAGCAGAAGGCGCCGCTGCGCACGCCTCGGGCCGGGTCAGCGGCCAGCGGAAATGGAGGACGGGCACCCGCCCGCCGCCGCGGCGGTCAGGATCGACGCCGGAACCCTCAAGACGTGACGCCAGTTCCCGAGCGCGTCGTCCGCCGTGAACACGTCTCCCGCACTCGTGAGGACGAAGGCGGCGTCGCTCGTGAAGAACACCACGGGCACTCGGTCGTAACGCATGGGCAGCGGCGCGCCCGTGACCGGCTGCCAGTCGGTCCCGCCGTTCCGGCTGCAATACACCCGGGCGTCGACGCCCGGCGGGCCCTGGGCGACCGCGGCCAGCACCTCGCCCGCGCGGCTCGGGTTCACGTAGAGACCGACACAATAGGTCGCGTCGAGGCCGCGCATGCGGCGCTCCCATGACGCGCCTTCGTCCTCGCTTGCGTAGAGCCCGCCCCCCGTCGCGGCCAGCAACCGGCCCGGCTTGCCGTGGTCCGGGCGGACATTGTGCACGTCGGCGTGGACCCCCTTCAGCTCGCGCCATGTTTCCCCGGAATCTTTCGACAGCACGACCCCGCCGACCTCGACGCCGACGAGCACGCTGTCCGGAGCGCCGGGCAGGACGTCGATGGAGCGCACATGGGGCTCGCGGGGCGAGACCGGAAAGTACCAGTCCTTCCGGGTGGGCAGGTCATCGATCGCGTCGGAACGCCGCCACGTTCCGCCTCGGTCGGTGCTCCGGAAAATCATGGCCGGCTCGGTGCCGAGGTAAATCGTGCCGTCGGGCGCTATGGCGCAGGCACGGGCGTCGCCTTGCCAGAGGCGGCGTTGGCCTTTCGGCGTGACCTCGTAGAGGCCGTCATGCGCCACCGCCGCCACGTCGATGGCCTCGCCGGCCGCCACGTGGCACACGGCGAACCCGGCGAGCGCCACCTGCTCGGCGCTTTCTCCATCGAGCGTCCAGACGCCGTCGTCGGTTCCCAGCACGATGCGCATGCCGCGTTTCGCTGCCGTCGCCACAAGGTTGCGGTGGGAGAAGTGTAGTTCCGGATCGCCTCTCCCGCTACCGGCGCCGAATTGCGATCTCGGCTCATTCCTGTGGCCGTCGCCCCGTGCTAGGATGGCAAATGCGAGCCCGAAGCATTTGTCGTCGCTGTTGGAATGGGCTCGCCGCAGCGTGTTGAGCCGGTTACCGAGACGATTCGCGGCGCTAGCGTGGCTCGCGAACTTGATCCGTTCCAAGCCCGTTCGAGGACCGGCTCCTTCTAAGCGATGAAGTGGGAGGAAAGTGCGATGACCAAACCAGTTAGGTTACTTTTCGCGGCACTCGTGCCGGCGATGCTGGGTCTCGGACTGGCGTCGGTCGACGCCGCCGCAGAGCAGAAGATTCGCGTGGCGCTGGGCGACATCGAATCGGTCGAGACGCTCAACCTGATGATCGCGTTCGAGCACGCGAAGGAGCGCGGAGTGGACGTCGAGCTCATCTCGTTCAAGTCCGAGGACATCGCCAATCAGGCCGTGGTCAACGATCAGGCCGACATCGGGATCGGCACGCCGTATGCGGTGATACAGAACGTCAACGCGCCGATCCGCATTTTCTATCAGCTGGCCACTTTGCAGTTCTTTCCCGTGGTCAACAAGGAGTTCTACGACAGTTGGCAGGACCTGAACGGCGAGGAGATGGTCGTCCATTCGCGCACTTCCGGCACCCTTGCCCTCGCCAACCTGATGGCGCTCAAGGAAGGGATCGAATACGGCAACATCAGCTATGTGCCGGGCTCGGAAGTGCGGGCGCTGTCGATGTTGAACGGCACGATCAAGGCAACCTATCTCGACGTGGTGAACACGAACTTCCTCATGAAGGAAGCGCCAGGGAAGTTCAAGATCCTGCCGCGCGAGGAGGCGTCGGCCAGCGATGAGGCCCTGTTCGCCAGCCAGAAGTTCCTGGACGGCAACCCCGAGGTCGTGGATGTCCTGCTGGAGGAGCTGCTGAAAGTCTGGCGCGAGGCCGGCAAGGATCCGCAGTATATTCTGAGCGAGCGCGAGCGCCTCGGCCTGTTGCCGGATCTGCCGGCGGACCTCGAGCCCGAGGTGCTGCCGTTCTACGAGTCGGCCGCCGAGAGCGGGATGCACCCGCCGAATGGCGGCGGCGCGGACGCCGCGAGCGCGGACCTCGAGTTTTATATGGTCGCCGGACAGCTCAAGGGCCCGCTGGAGGACCTGAAGGTCGAGGACTATTGGGACCTGACGCCACTCCAAAGAGCCCTGGAGAAGCTTGGAGAGGTCTGAGCGTCGGCCCCGACGCTTTCGCGGAACATCCCCGGGGGGCGGATCGGCTGCCCCCCGGGGACCGCCTGATCGATCACCAAGGACGAAGCTGAGCCTGAGATGGCCGGGATACTCGCGTGCGCTCGAACCCAGCGCCTGTTCTGGCGGGTGCTGTCGTTCGCCGTGGTTTTCGGCGCCTGGGAGATCGCCGGGGCGGTTCCCATCAGCCTGGCCTTCCCCACGTTCAGCGCCACCGTTGTGGCGTTCGTTCAGATGGTGCTCGATGGCAGCCTCGCCATCGCTTTCTTCATAACCCTGCAGCCTCTTTTCATCGGAATCTTCTTTTGCGGGGTCGTGGGCGTGACCTTCGGCATCGGGATGGGGCTCTCGCGGACGGTCGAATGGTTCACGCTGCCCATATTCGTGATCCTCCAGAGCGCCCCTGTCGCCGCCCTGATCCCGTTGATCACGTTTCTCTACGGCATTGGCCTCGCCTCCAAGGTCTTCGCCGTCGTGATCATGGCGGCGCCGCTGATCGTGTTGAACTCCTACAAGGGCATCCGCAACACCAACCCGACCCTCATTCAGATGGGCCGCTCGTTCCAGGCCAGTCGGCGCCAGGAGATCGTGAAGATCATCCTGCCTTCGGCCAGCGGCCTGATCTTCGCCGGTCTGCGTCTAGGCGTGGCGGCGGGTTTTATCGGCATCGTGCTCGCCGAGCTGCTCATCACGCCCACGGGCGTCGGCGACCTGATCACGTACCACCGGGCGGTCGCGCAGTATCCGAACATGTTCGCCTCGATCGCGGCGATCATCGCCTTCGCGGCGGTGACCGTGACTCTGTTGCAGAAGCTGGAGGCGGTTATCTTCCGCCCCGAGATGAAGGCCTAGGAGCCCGGCGCGCATGCAGGACGACGTGGCCGTCGAAGTCAAGGGCATCCGTAAGGTCTACGACGGCGGTGTGGAGGCGCTTGCGGGCGTGGACCTGGCCTTCCCGGCCGGGCAGTTGACGTCGCTGCTCGGGCCCAGCGGCTGCGGCAAGACGACGCTGCTCAAGATCATCGCCGGGCTCTTGGAACCGACGGAGGGGAGCATCTACGTCCAGGGCCGCCCGGTGCGGGGGCCGGGCCCCGAAAGGGCCTTCGTGTTCCAGGACTTCGCTCTCCTGCCGTGGGCATCGGTCCTCCGCAACGTCGCCTTCGGGCTCGAGGTTCGCGGCGTCGCGAAGGGCGAACGCAGCGACCTCGCGCGCAAATACATCGCCGAGGTGGGGCTCACCGGGTTCGAGGACAGCTATCCCCACGAGCTTTCCGGCGGCATGCGACAGCGCGTCGGTCTCGCCCGGGCCCTCGCCGTGGATGCGGATATCCTGCTCATGGACGAGCCCTTCGCGTCGGTCGACGAGCAGACCCGGCGCAAGTTCCAGGAAGACCTGCTCGCGCTCCTCGAGATCGAGAAGAAGACGGTCCTGTTCGTGACCCACAGCATCGAGGAGGCGGTGTACGTCTCGGATCAGGTCGTCCTGCTGTCGGGCCGGCCGGGCACGGTGTCGAACATCATCAAGACCGGTTTGGAGCGCGACCGAAATCCGGACGAGGTCCGCCGCGACAAGCGCTATCTCGACAGTGTCGAGGCGATCTGGCAGGACCTGAAGCAGTACCTGATGGGTTAGCGGCGGGAGGAGACGTCGTCGTGAACGTTTTCGGCAAAAAAATCCCCGCAACGACCTCGCTCCTCGTCTGGTTCCTGATCTGGGAGCTGGTCGGCCGCTCGGAGGCGCTTGTCCTGATCCCACCCTTCACCGGCGTGGTGGAGGCAGCGTTCACGATCATCCCAACGGCGAAGTTCCAGAATGCCATCGATATCACGCTGCGCGGCTTCCTCGCCGGCATGGCGCTGGCCATAGCGGTGGGAATCCCGCTCGGCGCCGCCATGGGCCGCGTGCGAAGTGTCGACGCCTTGTTCAACGTATGGATCAACATCTTCGTCTCGGCACCGCTTACGGCAGTGGTCCCGGTGCTCATGGTGATATTCGGCTTCGGCCAGGTGACCGTCGTCGTGACCGTATTTCTCTTCGCCGTGTGGATCATCGCCCTCGACACCCGTGCCGGTGTGAAGAACGTCAATCCATCGCTTCTCGACATGGCCCGCTCCTTTGGCGCCAGCCGCGTTCAGATCTACACGCGGGTTATTGCGCTGGCCGCACTGCCGGAGATCCTGGCCGGCGTGCGGCTGGGGCTCATCCGGGGCGTCAAGGGCGTGGTCATCGGCCAGCTGCTCATCGCGATCCTCGGCATTGGCGAGCTGTTCGAGCTGTACTCCCGGAACTTTCTGATGGAGGAGTTCTGGGCGCTCATCATCATGGTCTTCGGTTTCGCTTTCGCCGCCTCGGAACTGGTGGGCTACATCGAGCGCCGCATCGAGTACTACGCCGGATCGCGCTGAGCCGG
>JBHICL010000083.1:0-9853 GCA_046759605.1 Alphaproteobacteria bacterium
CCGCTTCATGTTAACCTTAAAGCAGCGCGGTGGCTTCACATCGCCCGCCACCCCGGGGCGAAGCGGGGCAGGCAGGACCCTGTCCTGCGCTCCCCGCACCAGCGCTGGACTCGTCGTTGAGCGGCCTTTGTGTTACCATCGTGCGTCGGCAACCGGGAAGGGTCATCCGGGATATAACGGATTAACGGAGCGGGAGCTCGTCGAGCATGAGCCGCGAATTGAACGCCGTGAAAGGCGATCGGTGCGAAGCCTCGGGGCCAACGCGCGACGAAATTGGCGAGTCCGCTTTTGAAATCGTGGCGCGGGAGGACTTCTCCGACTCCGCGTTCCTGCTCGAAATCCATCATCCGATGATGGCACGGGCGGCAAGGCCCGGCCAATTCGTCATTGTCATATCCCACGAACATGGCGAACGCATCCCCTTGACCATCGCCGATTTCGACCGCGACAGAGGGACGATCACCCTGGTTATCCAGGCCGTGGGAAAGACGACCAAAGAGATGCAGCAGAACTGCCAGTCTGGGACCGAATTGTTCAGCATTGTTGGCCCCATGGGCGCCCCCAGCAAAGTCGGCGATGCCACGAAAGTGGTTTGCGTCGGCGGCGGATTGGGGGTGGCGCCGATCTTTCCGCAGGCGCGTGCTTTCAAGGAGAACGGTGCATACGTCATCGGCGTTGTCGGGTTTAGAACCAAGCAGTTGGTCTTCTGGGAGGATAAGTTCAAAAAGTACTGCGATGAATTCATTATCTGCACGGATGATGGATCGGCTGGAATCAAAGGGCTGGTCACCGCGGGGCTCGAGGCTGCCATGGCGAAGCACCCCGATATCGACGAGGTCGTCGCCATCGGCCCGCCCATTATGATGAGAGCCTGCGCGGAAACGACGCGCCCCCAAGGCATCAAAACCACCGTCAGCCTGAATCCGATCATGGTCGACGGCACGGGAATGTGCGGCGGCTGCCGGATCAAGGTTGGCGAAAAGATGATGTTTGCCTGCGTCGACGGACCCGACTTTGACGGCCACAAGGTCGATTTTGACGATCTCATGAATCGGCTGCGACGGTTCGCGGAAGAAGAGAAGCTGGCTGTGGAGAAGTGGTCGGCGGCCTGCCGCGCCGGGCGTGTGGCATTGACTTGAGCTGGAGCGCGATGACGGCGAAGAAGATGACGGCGAAGAAAACGATTCGCACCATTCCGCAAGAGCGAACGCCGATCCTGGTTCAAGATCCGAAGGAACGGGCGAAGAACTTTGCCGAGGTCGCGCTGGGATATCGGTTGGAAGACGCGTTGAACGAGTCCGAGCGGTGTCTCATGTGCCCGGAACCGGCCTGCGTTCCCGGCTGCCCCGTTGGGATCGATATCCCCGGTTTCATCCAGAAGATCGTCGATAAGGATTATTGCGGCGCCTACGGCATTATCAGCGACGCCAATCTGCTGCCGGCGATCTGCGGTCGGGTCTGTCCGCAAGAGGACCAATGCGAGGGCGTCTGCCCCGTCGGCGATACGTTGGAGCCGGTCGCGATTGGGCGGCTTGAGCGTTGGATCGGCGATCTGGCGATAGCAGAAGGTTGGGCCAACGTACCCTATATGGAGCGCAACGGCTTCAGGGTCGGCATCGTCGGCTCCGGACCCGCCGGAATCGCATGCGCGGCGGACATGGCCAAGGCGGGATGCGACGTCACCATCTACGAGGCCTTCCACAAGCCGGGCGGCGTGTTGAGGTATGGAATCCCGGAATTCCGCCTGCCCGACGCGGTGATCGACGCCGAGATCGAGAACTTGACCAAGTTAGGCGTCACCATCAGGTGTAACACGTTGGTCGGGCGTTTATTCACGATCGAGCAGATGCTCGATGAGATGGGTTGCGACGCCGTTTTCATCGGCACCGGCGCCGGCTCTCCAAGGTTCATGAACATTCCAGGCGAATTCCTCAACGACGTCCTTTCGGCCAACGAGCTCCTGACACGCTGCAACCTCATGCGGGCCGGGGAGTTCCCCGAGTACGATACGCCCTTGCACCTTGGCAAGCGCGTCGCCGTGATCGGCGCCGGCAACACGGCAATGGATGCGATGAGGATGTCGCTGCGGTTGGGAGCGGAGAAGGTGTACTGCGTCTATCGCCGCACCAAGGCCGAGAGCCCGGCAAGGCTGGAGGAGATCGACCACGCCGAAGAAGAGGGCATCGAGTTCCACTGGTTGAGCGCCCCGGTCGAAATCCTGGACGACGGCCAGGGAAATGTCCGGGGAATGCGCTGCGTCCGCATGGAACTCGGCGACCCCGACGAGTCGGGCCGACGGCGCCCCGTCCCCATCGAAGGCAGCGAGTACGAGTTCGAAGCCGACATGGTCATCTACGCCATCGGGACGACCGCCAATCCGATTATCGGCCAGACCTCGAAACTCCGGCTAAACACGTTGGGTTATATCGACGTGGACGAGACTCTCGCCACCTCCATGGCGGGCGTCTACGCCGGTGGCGACATCGTCACCGGCGGGGCGACCGTGATTCTGGCGATGGGCGCGGGCCGCAAGGCGGCGCGCAGCATGAAAGCCTACCTCGGGATACGCGATACCGACGCCGTCTATTGCGCCGAGCGAGACCGAAGCAAGGGCACACTGTTTGGCATCGAACGCGAGGAGAAGAATTTCTGTCGCATCCGGCTCGCATAGATCACTGAGATTGAACCATAGAATGACGACACGGCTCCTGGAAATGGAAAGACGTCAACCGCGGCTCGACCGATCCCGTGTCAAGAAGCCGAGGTCGGGTTCGGCGTCCAACGGGAAACGACAAGGCCGCTCTTCGTCGCGGGACAAACCGGTGGTGACCCTGGACGAGCATATCGTCGAGATCGTCAGCGACGGTGGCGAAGGCGCGCAAAGGTGCGGTCAGTCGTTAGGATCGATTGCGGCACGGATGGGAAACGGAATTTGGACCGCCGAGATCATTCCCGCCGAAATCCAGCCGCCGGCGCGGAGCATGGCCGGCACCAGTGGAAACCGTGTTCGCATAGCGTCCCATCGCGTTACCAATTGGGGTGACGAGGCGGACCTTGTCGTCGCCTTCAATGAGCAGGTGCTGCTCAATCGCATCCAAGAAAACGAACTCAAGCCTGGGTGCCTCATTCTCCTGGAGAGCAAATGGCGAACCGATCCGGACCCGGAGATCGTCGCTTCGTACACCCGGACCTTCGACGAACTCATGGCGGACGGGTACAGAATTTACGAAATTCCCATGGAAACCGAGTGCCTGAAGCACGTCTCCGATGCGCGACGTGGCAAGAACATGTTCGTTTTGGGCATGCTCTGCAGCGTTTACAGTCTGGATTTGCAAACGGCCCGAGAACAGATCGCCTTCATCTTCGCCAAGAAGGACGAGAGCGTCATCAAGGACAACGTCAGGCTGCTGGAGGCGGGACACGAGTGGGCGGAAGCGAACCTCGACATCAAGTTCAGAATTCCTCCTTCTAAATTGCGGGAACCTCAGATCGTGGTGAATGGGAACATCGCGCTCGGTCTTGGCGTGTTGGCGTCAGGCATGGAGGTCTGCGCCATGTACCCCATTACGCCGGCCACGTCGGCCTCGCACTATCTGAGCGATGTCTTCAGAAACGTGGGAGGCATGGTGCACCAAGCGGAGGACGAGATCGCCGCCTGTGCTTTCGCAATTGGGGCCTCTTATGCGGGGAAGTGCGCGGTGACGATTACCTCGGGCCCGGGATTTGCCTTGAAGCAGGAAATGATTGGCCTCGCGGTGATGGCGGAAATCCCGTTGGTGGTGGTGAACGTCCAGCGTGGCGGCCCGAGCACCGGTCTGCCGACGAAGGCGGAACAAGGGGATTTGCTGTTCGCCTGCTTCGGAGGTCACGGAGACAACCCGAAAATCGTCATGGCAGCCGCCGACATCGAGGATTGTTTCTACTCGATAATCACGGCGCGCAAGATCGCCGAGACGTTCAACACGGTTGTCGTCTTGCTGACGGACTACAATCTCGCATCGGCTCAGCAGCCTTTCCCACGGCCACACGTCAGCGAGGAGTGGCTCGCACCCCCGGTCGATCAGAACGCGGTCCCGGAAGGCGCGAAGCCATACGACTGGGACGCGCGCACCGGCCTCGCCCGCCGGTTCATTCCAGGGCAGCCGAACGGCATGCACTGTCTGACCGGGCTGGCTCACGACCGCATGAGCCGCGTTGCTTACGATCCCGACATCAACCAGGAGGGAATCCAGCATCGAAGCCTCAAGTTGGCGGCGCTGCAAAAAACGCTGAAAACGCCGCCGCTATTTGGCGACGCGGAGGGCGACCTGCTGGTCGTGGGTTGGGGAAGCACGAAGGGGGCGATCGAAGAAGCCGTCCAGCGCCTGCGCGCCGAGGGCCACAAGGTATCGTCCCTGCACTTAAGGTTCCTTCAGCCCATGGCGTCGGGGATCAAGGAGGTGCTGCACCGTTTCAACAAGATCATGACGGTGGAGAGCAACTGGTCCGACAGCTTCGATGACGAAATCATTGACGAGGACAATCGCCGCTATTCGGAACTGGCGTGGCTCCTGCGCGCGAGATATCTCGTCGATATCGACTGCTGGTCCGAGGTCAAGGGACAGCCCCTGAAACCTCGGGCCATCGTCAGCGCCATCCTCGAAAGACTGCAACAGAAAGGATGATGACAATGGTCGATTCCGCCATCCAATGCCTATTGAGGTCGTTGGACGAGGATTACACTCTCGATGACTATAAGAGCGCCGTTCCGCGCTGGTGCGTCGGCTGCGGCGATAACAGCATCCTTGCCTCTGTCCAGCGGCTGTGCCGCGACGAGCAGCTGCCGCCCGAAAAAACCGTGTTCGTATCGGGGATCGGCTGTTCGAGCAGGTTCCCGCACTATATGCACACCTATGGGTTCCACGGCCTTCACGGCCGGGCGCTTCCGGTCGCCGAAGGGATCAAGTTGCGGCGCCCCGACCTCCACGTCTTCGTGATTACCGGTGACGGCGATTGCTGCAGCATCGGCACCGCACACTGGATCCACGCCATCCGCTACAACATGGATATGACCGTATTGATGCTTGATAACGGGATCTACGGTCTGACCAAGAATCAGGCCTCTCCGACGTCTCCACTGGGCCTCAAGAGCAACACGACGCCCCGAGGCACGCATCTCGAACCCTTAAACCCGGTGAGCGTCACCTTGGGGGTCCGGAACGTGTCGTTCGTCGCTCAGGCGGTGGATTGGATTCCCGAACTTACGCACGACATCGTCGCGCAGGCGTTTCATCACAGGGGGTTCTCGTTCGTACGCGTCCTCCAGAGGTGTCCTGAATACCTGCCAGATCGGTTCGATTCATGGGTGCAGAACCCGGACCGTATGCTGTTGCTCTCCCACCAGGATGGTCTTCGGATTAGTCCGGATCTTTCCCGGGTCTACCGGAACCAGGAGGAGCACGACCCTGCCAACAGAAATCGGGCCAGAGAGATTGCGTCGGTTGGCGATCCGATACCCGTCGGCGTTCTTTATCGGAACCCAGACGTGCCCTGCTACGAGGATTTAAGAGAACCCGACCGGTTGTATACGCCGGACGTTGTGAAGAGCGTTCTCGAAAAGGAGTTCGACAAGTTCACCATCTACCCTGCGGGTTGAATGCAAGGATGTCCAGTCTGATCAATCTGGTGCGCATCTGACGACGTGATGAACAAGAGCCTTTCACCACTTGCCACCTTTCATCTGGTAGGGAAAGGGTCCGGCAACGATCTGGTCGACGTTGGACAGCTGGGCCTTCGTCCGGCCCTGTTCAGCGCCTATCAGGATTTGTCAAGACTCCGTCACGATTACCCTTTGGTGTTGGCCAACGGCGAGACCGACGGCACCTTCGTGCGATCTCTTTCGAGCATCACGGACGAGATCCTTCAAGAGATTGCCCCGCGCGGCATTGAGGGCGAGCGTCTCAGGAAGAACGTGCTCAGACTCGAGGAGGAGATCCGAACGCTCACGTTTCGCGGCAACACGGGCGCCCTCCTGCAGCTCTGGGATCTAGCGGAGACCAATTTGCTTGCCAGGGCCGATGAGACGGCACGGGAACTGCTGAACGAAAGTTTTGGCCACGCCCGCGGCGCTCTCCGGACCGACGGCGAAGTTGTCGATTGCGATGAGGGGATGCCCATCAAATTACTGACTCATGCCTGGGGCGTGGTCCAGAAGGATAAGGCCCGCAGATTTGGCGATAAGGTCGATGAACTCATCCTGAAGCTTTCGAACATCCTGAAGGTCGACTTCATGAGATCCGAGGAAGCGCAAAGTGTCGAGACCCTTAAACGCTCGATTGGGTCCGGATATGAGGAGGTGTTCGATTTCGAGGCGATGTCGCGCATCTTGCGAGCGGCGCCCGCGGAAGGCGCACTGTCGGAGAAGCGACGACGGCGGATTCGCTCTGCCCTTTCGGCCCTTAAATCCCCGGGGATTTTCGCACCCGTCGGCGACCCGGGGGAAAAGGGGTGGTGCAAAGCCCCTCAAGCCTTCGTCTTCGACAGTTGCAGCCGTGCGTTCGAGGCTTTCCAGGACCGGCTGCCGGAGATGGTGGGACTCGTCAAAGCCATGACCATCGCCGAGCTCGAGATCGAGAACCGGTATGATGACACCAAGCACGACTCGTTCTTCCTTCGATTTGACGAAAGATTCCTGGGGCCGGACGACCTGGCCTTGTTCCCTTCATATCTGGTCTGCTTCCGCGATCGCATCGACGCCGCGGCCGAGAAGGCGAAAGTCATGGAAGTCCTTTCCTCGGGCCTGCCGATCAAGGTCCTGGTCCAGAGCGACGACATCCTCAGTGCGTTGTCGATCGGATCCGGGCGACTGTCCTTCGGTGTAAAGGGCGCGCAGCTTGCGGCCATGGCGCTGGGCCTGAACAACGCCTTCGTCCTGCAATCGAGTAGCTCGTGTCTCTATCGGCTGAGGGAGTCGATCTGGAGCGGCCTGGCAAACGACGGGCCGGCGCTGTTCAGCGTGTTCTCAGGCTCGCCAGGAAACGGATCGGGTTCCGCCAAGAACGCACCCGACGTGCCACCGTATCTCCGGGCGGCCGCCGCGACCGAGGCGCGCGCATTTCCGGGTTTCGCTTACGATCCCGCCGCAGGCAGCGACTGGGCATCACGATTCCAACTCCGCGGCAATCCGCAAGCGGAGGTCGATTGGCCGGTCTGTCGTTTCCAGTACGAAGATCAAGACCACCAGAGAATTACAGAGGACGTTGCCTTCACCTTCGTCGACTTCGCAGCGTGTGACAGGCGGCACGCGGATCGCGTTGCCGTGGTGCCTCGGGCGAAATGGCACGACGGCATGGTCCCGGTGAACGAGTTCCTGGACTTGGACGACGAGAACGCGGCTGAAAAGGTCCCGTACGTCTTGATGGTCGACGAGGGCAACGCCCTGCACCGAGCGGTCGTTGAGGCTAGGCTGATCGACGCCGCGCGCCGGTGTCGCGACATGTGGCGCAGCTTGCAGGAGTTGGGGGGAATCAATGGTTCCCACGTCAAAAGAGTGCTCGCCGAGCAGAGGGAGATTTGGAACCAGGAGAAGGAGCGAGAACTCGCAGAGTTACGGAGCCGGCCCGAGCCGGAGGTCGAAGCGCCTGCTCCGGAGGAAGCGGTAGCCGCGGCGCAGGAGATGGAGCAAACTGAAATCGTAGAGGCGGCCGAAGCGCCTGTGGACGAACCCTATATCGAAACGCCCCGTTGCACGACCTGCAACGAGTGCACCGAGATCAATAACAAGATGTTCGTCTACAACGACGACATGCAGGCCTTCATCGCCGACCCCGACGCGGGAACCTACCGGCAGCTGGTGGAAGCGGCCGAGAGCTGCCAGGTGTGCATCATCCACCCGGGGAAGCCGAGAAACCCGAACGAGCCGGGTTTGGATGAGCTGATCTCGCGGGCCGAACCCTTCAACTAGTCCCGGGGGAAGAGAGCCGATTTCCAACCCATCGCGATTTCAACGGATAGTTACGATTGCGGCGTTGGAAGGACGCAGGTCACAACGTCACTGGGAATATTGAGGTCCACCCACACTTTTGTCATAATCTGTTCGTTTATAAGGGGGCGCTGTCTATGGTTGCTCAATTAGCGATGCCCTACCCGTTGAAGCGAATGTTCAGACACCTCAAACTCGATATTGAGCGCAGCTTCAAGTTGATGCCAGAGAAGATGGAAGATGCGATACAATCGTGTCTGATGTGCAAGTTTTTTCACACCTGCGACTATGATTCCGAGAGTCGTTACTTCCTTTGCCCAAACAGGGACCTTTTCGACCAACTTGAAGACTTGCAGTGTGACGATCGGGGGCCTGTGTAGGGCCGGTTTGCGGGCGTGGCGGTGTCGTCGTTTTCGGCTTGTACGGAAAAGACGTGTTTTCAGTATCACGGTTCGCGACCGAAAACCAACGATTTTAAGTCTTTGGGCAATAGCAAGAAGGCCCGCACGAGGCGGGCCTTCCGCGTATCTTCGCCGCGTCAGTCGGCGAGCTTCAGGTTCTCCGCTGAACTCTTGCCATTCTGCCCGGGCTGCAGCTCGTACTCGACCTGCTGGCCCTCCGACAGATTGGAGAGCCCGGCGCGTTCTACAGCCGAAATGTGGACAAAGGCGTCTTTCGAACCGTCATCGGGGCTGATGAAGCCATAGCCCTTGACGGGGTTGAACCACTTCACGGTTCCTTTCATCATAATTTTTTCCTAGTCAAATAGTTGTCATCACCCGCACACACTGCACGGGTGGGTCTCAGCTCACCGAAATCCGAGGGGTATTGAAGCTAGGTCGGCGTGACGTAGCGGGATACGCCGGGTCTTCGAAGACTGATTGCGCTTATATAGGTGCATGCAGGCCAAACTGCAAATGAATTCGCCGGGGTCTTGTCCCAAGCCAGAGGCCCACTGGTCTGACCCCCTAAACCCGGTTCAGATTTTGAGAGAGAGAGAGTTTTGGCAAGATCCGGGCCGTGGAAAGGAGGTCGGAATGAGCCGAAAGCGTTGCACACCGGAACAGATCATGGGGATGCCCCGGCGGGCTGGACGGACAGGAACCCTTTTTCGTCCAGCCCGCCGGGACCCAGTCAGATGGACCATCCTTCAGGGACGGTTAGATGGTCCGCCGAACCGGGCGGACGGAAAAGAAGTGATTGCCGTACCCTGCTGGTGTCCTGCTTCTAGCGGTTCGTACCCATTGAGTCTGACGGGCCGCCGCTTCATGCTAACCTTGAGGCAGCGCGGTGGCTTCACATCGCCCGCCACCCCGAGGCGAAGCGGGGCAGGCAGGACCCTGTCCTGCGCTCCCCGAACCAGCGGCACGGGAGGCGCTGACCGATGACCACGAACAAGACGCGATGGTGGCTGGTGGGGCTGGTGTGCCTGGCTCTCTGGCCGGCGCGCGCGCCGGCCCAGGGCGGCCTGGTCGAGGGCGCCGATCTTTTGCTCCAGGAGCGGCAGAAGTACTTGACGATCCCGCTCGAGGCGCTCGCCGATCGTGTCCTTGTGACCGCGCCGGCCGCTCGCGGTGCCGATAACCGGGCGGCACCGAAAACGCCAACATCTCGCGAACCGTCTTGCGGTCCAGCCCAAACACCCGCGACGCCTCGCGGACGCTCATCCCCTCGACATGGCAAGCGCGCCGAACTCGTGCGTAAAGCTCCACTCCGTACATCCCCCAAGCCTTCCGTCAGATCAATCCTGACCGAAGGCCATAGACGGTCCTATTTTGGTCCGCCGCAACCAGACAATCCGGCCGCTTCAGTGGGGGATTATTGCACCGCCGTTCTCACCATTTCCTTGGAAGAACAGATCACCAGGGTCAATGCCGCCCTGCGGTCCGCGAA
>JBHICL010000084.1:0-9808 GCA_046759605.1 Alphaproteobacteria bacterium
GCTCCGGGTCATAGCAGACGATCTTGAACTCCTCGACCCGGGTGATGCGGGCATGAAACGCGCGCCGGATCTCGGGGACCACGCGGCGCGCTATGATTGCGCCGATCTCGTCCAGCAGGTCGTTGTCGATCACATGGTGGTCCCGGCGTCGCTTCACGGCGTAGTTCGGCGCGTGCACCATCTCGCCTTCGACCATGCGGAAGGTGCCGCTCTCGACGTTGCCGCGGGTCCAGTATTGAGCGATCAGGTAGCTGCAGAGCTCGCGATCCAGGACATTGGGGATCAGCAGCGCCGGCGGGTGCATGCTCGCCACATAGGGCTCGGGCCTGGCGATCTCCCGGACCGCCCGCAGGGCCTGCGTCGCCAGCGGCGTTTCTCCAGGGTGAAATCGCGCGAGAACACGCTGGTTGGGATCGAGGACGTAAGCCGTCACCTCACCGGCGATGCCGAAGGCATTCGCCGCCTTGGCCTGGTTGTCGGACATGAGAAAGATACCAAGATCATACCGCTCGGCCAGCGCCGAGATCGCGGCAACCGGTTCGTTTCCGATGGCGAAGATATGGACGCCGGCCCTGGTCAAGTCCGGCGCCTCCGCGAACATCGCGCCCAGCTCGCGGGCGCTCTCCTCGTCCCCCTGGGCACGGTAGAACAGGACCAGGATCGGCCCCCCCTTGATCTTGTCATAGAGGCTGATGATTACGTCACGATGGTCGGGCAGGAAGAAGTTCGGTGCCCGGTCGCCGGGTGTGAGCGCGTTCCTCGCGGTCGCCATGGCCATCTCCACGGCTCAGGTATAAGGATTCACCGCGACCGTGTCAGCATTGACGGCCAGGGCCGCGCCGGCCAGGTACAGCGAGCCACAGACGAGCACGCGTGCGGATCCGCCGCCGGCGCCGACGATCGAGGTGAGCGCATCACGCAGATCCCTCGCCGGACGCGCGTCGATGCCGAGATCGGAAGCCGCGCCGGCAACATCCTCGGCGGAGAGAGCCGCCTGCTCGCCCGGTATCGCCACGGCCCGGAGACGCCGGGTCTCCACGGCCAGGGGGCGCAGAAAGGCGCGGGGGTCGCGTGTGGACAACATGCCGAAGACGAGGTCGAGCGGCCGTCCGTCCGCCTCCCGCCAGGATTGCGCCACGCGGCCGACCGCGGCGGCGGCGGCGGCGTTGTGGCCGCCATCGAGCCAAAGCTCCCAGTCCGCCGGCAGCAGGTCCGCCAGGGCCCCGCGATCGAGCCTTTGCAGTCGCCCCGACCAGGCAACCGCGGCGAGCCCTTCGACAATGTGCCGCTCGGCGATCCGGAAGCCGTTCAGCCGCTCGAGACATGCGACAGCCTGACCGGCGTTGTCGATCTGATGTTCGCCGAGCAGCGCGGGTCGCGGCAGCTCGAGTGTCCAGCGCTCGCCGTTGTAGGCGAACCCGCCCTCGTGGGTATGGACCGTCCAGTCCCCGTCGCGTCGATAAAGAGGGGCGCCCACGTCATCGGCCACCTCGGCGATGACCGCCGCCGCCGCCCGCTCCTGCATGCCGACGACCGCGGGGATGCCGCGGCGCAGGATGCCCGCCTTTTCACGGGCAATGTCGGACAGCGCCTCACCCAGAAAGCTCTGGTGGTCGATGGAGACTGGCGTAATCGCGGCCAATACCGGCCGGTCGATGACATTGGTGGCATCGAGACGGCCCCCGAGCCCTGTCTCCAGAAGCAGCACGTCGGCCGGGATCCGGGAGAATGCGGCGAATGCGGCGCACGTCGTCACCTCGAAGAACGTGATGGGTTCCTCGGCGTTGGTCTTTTCGACCTCCCGAAGAAGCGTCACGAGCGCGTCGTCGGCGATCGGCTCGCCGGCCAGGCAAATACGCTCGTTGAAGCGAACGAGATGAGGCGAGGTGTAGGCATGCACCCGGAAGCCCGCCGCCTCCAGAACGGCCCGCAGGAATGCGATGAGCGAGCCCTTGCCGTTCGTTCCCGCTACGTGCACCACAGGCGGAAGCGCGGTCTCGGGGTGGCCGAGCGCCGCGAGAAGGCGCTCGACCCGATCGAGGCTCAGGTCGATGAACTTTGGATGAAGTCGGGTGAGGCGCCCGATGATCTCCTGTTGTCGCCCGTCAAGCGTCAGCGCCGCGCTCCTCGCCCTGGTGGGACTCTGCGCGCTCGACCGCGTCCTTCTCGGGGATCGCGAGGTCTCCCGTATTCAGTGTCACGACCTCCGCCGAGGGCAGCGGCCGGCGCAGGAGGTCGATGATCCGGATAAGTGTGTCCCTCATCTCGCTACGCCGGACCACCATGTCGACCATGCCGTGGTCGAGCATGTACTCGGCCCGTTGGAAGCCCTCGGGCAGCTCCTCGCGGATCGTGCTCTGGATCACCCGTGCTCCCGAGAAGCCGATGGTCGCCGAAGGCTCGGCGATGTGTATGTCGCCGAGCATCGCGAACGATGCCAAGACACCGCCCGTGGTGGGGTCGGTCATGACCACGATGTAGGGGAGCCCCGCCTCCCTCACCTCCTCGATGGCGATGACGGTCCGCGGCATCTGCACGAGGCTCAGGATGCCCTCCTGCATGCGGGCGCCGCCGGACGCGGGTATGGCGATGAGCGGCGCCTGCTGCAGCTTGGCAAGCCGCGCCGCGGCGATCAGGGCCTCGCCGACCGCGAGGCCCATGGAGCCACCCATGAAGCCGAAGTCGAAGGCGGCGATGACGGCGGGATGGCCACCCATGGTCCCATGGGCAACGATGATTGCCTCTTCCTCCTGGGTCTTCGCGCGCTCTTCCCTGAGGCGCTCGGTGTAGCGCCGGCGATCGCGGAACTTCAGCGGATCGACCAGGACCTGGGGCAGCTCGATGCGGGTGTACTCGCCGCCGTCGAACAGCAGTTCCAGGCGCCTGACCGCGGGTATACGCAGATGGTTTCCGCAGCTCGTGCAGACGTTCAGGTTCTGCTCCAGATCGCGGTGGAACAGCATTTGCTGACAGGTGGGGCATTTGCACCAAAGATTGTCGGGGACGTCGGTCTTACCGACGAGGGCCCGGATCTTTGGCCGGACAAAGCTTGTCAGCCAGCTCATGTGACACTCTCCACGGCCCGCGCGGTCCGCACGCCCGCCGCCAGCTCCTCGACGCGCGCGAGCACCGCATCGACGAGACCGGGCCGCGCGCGGCCGTCGTCGTCGAGGTTCGCAGCCACGATATCCACCAGCGCCGAGCCAACGACCGCGGCATCGGCCGTTCGGACCACGGCCGCCGCCTGCTCCGGCGTCTTTATGCCGAAGCCGACCGCGACGGGCAGGTTGGTGTGCCGCTTGAGCCGCGCCACGGCGTCGCGAACGCGGTCCGCGGCGGCGGAAGCGGTACCGGTAATCCCGGTTATCGAGACATAGTAGACGAAGCCGCTGGTGTTGCGGAGCACCGCCGGCAGGCGCTCGTCGTCGGTCGTGGGCGTGGCCAGCCGGACGAAGTTGAGGCCGGCCGCCATCGCCGGCAGGCACAGCTCCTCGTCCTCCTCCGGCGGCAGGTCGACGGCGATCAGCCCGTCGACGCCCACGGCCACCGCGTCGGCGAGAAAATCGTCCACGCCGTACGCGTACACCGGATTGAAATATCCCATCAACACGATCGGGGTCTCGGCATCGTCGGCGCGAAACGCCGCGACCATGTCGAGTGTGCGGCGGAGGCTGATCCCGGCCCTGAGCGCGCGCAGACTGGACGCCTGAATCGACGGTCCGTCGGCCATCGGGTCGGAGAAGGGCATTCCCAGCTCTATGAGGTCGACGCCCGCGCCGGGCAACCGCTTGATCAGCTCCAGGCTGGTGTCCGGATCGGGGTCGCCCGCCGTGAAGAAAGTCACGAGCCCACCCCGTCCCTCCACCGCGAGGGCGGAGAACCGGCGGGCGATACGACCCTCTTCGGCGCGCGTTCTCGTCACAGATCGACCCCCAGATGCGCCGCCACGGTGAAGACGTCCTTGTCGCCCCGGCCGCACATGTTCATGACGATGATATGGTCCCGGGGCAGCTCCGGCGCCAGCTTGATGACGTGCGCCAGCGCGTGGCTCGGCTCGAGCGCCGGGATGATGCCTTCGAGGCGGGTGCACAGCTGAAACGCCTCGAGCGCCTCGGAGTCGGTGGCGGAGACGTATTCGGCGCGTCCGTTGTCGCGCAGCCAGGCATGCTCGGGACCGATACCGGGGTAGTCCAGCCCGGCCGAAATCGAATGGGCGTCGTTGATCTGGCCGTCATCGTCCTGCAGGAAGTACGACTTGTTGCCGTGCAGGACCCCCGGCCGGCCGGCGCTCAAGGGCGCGGCATGGGCGCCAGTCTCGATGCCATGCCCGGCGGCCTCGACACCGATGATGCGCACGCCTTCGTCGTCGAGGAAGGGATAGAACAGGCCCATCGCGTTCGAGCCCCCGCCGACACATGCCACGAGGGTGTCCGGCAGCCGCCCCTCCTTGGCCATGATCTGCTCCCGCGCCTCGCGGCCGATCACGGACTGGAAGTCGCGGACCATGACCGGGTAGGGATGCGGACCCGCGACGGAGCCGATGATGTAGAAGGTATCGTCCACGTTCGCGACCCAATCCCTGAGCGCCTCGTTCATCGCGTCCTTGAGCGTCGCGGTGCCGCTGGTCACCGGCCGCACCTCGGCGCCCAGCAGCTTCATGCGAAACACGTTGGGCTGCTGCCGCTCGATATCGGTCGTGCCCATGTAGACGATGCACGGCAGGCCGAAGCGCGCGCATACGGTCGCGGTGGCCACGCCATGCTGGCCGGCGCCGGTCTCGGCGATGATGCGGCTCTTCCCCATCCGCCGCGCCAGCAGGATCTGGCCGAGGCAGTTGTTGATCTTGTGCGCGCCGGTATGGTTCAGCTCGTCGCGCTTGAGATAGACCCTGGCCCCGCCCAGGTGCTCCGTCAACCGCTCGGCCAGATACATTGGGCTGGGTCGCCCGACATAGTCCCGGAAGTAACGGTCGAGCTCGGCCTGGAAATCCGAATCATCGCGCGCCGCGTCGTACGCGCGCTCGACCGCGAGGATGAGCGGCATCAGCGTCTCCGCCACATAACGCCCGCCGAAGATGCCGAAATGCCCTCGCTCGTCGGGGCCGGTCCTGTAGCTATTGAGCTGCATCTTGTTCATAGGAAACGATTTCCATGGCCCGCGGGGTTATACACCAAAGAGAGGGCTACGCGGGCAAAGGTTTTCTCGCGGCGGGGGGGCAAATCATGGACCCGGGTCGATCGCCGCCACGGCGTCGAGGAACGCCACGATCATTTCGACGCTCTTCCGGCCCGGCGCATCCTCGACTCCCGAGGACACGTCCACCATCGTCGCGCCCGAGAGCGCCACGGCCTCGGCGACGTTCTCGCGGTCTATTCCGCCGGCCAGAAGCCAGGGCTTCGGCCAGCTTCGGCCAGCCAGAAGCGACCAGTCGAAGCTGAGCGCGTTCCCGCCCGGCAGCGCCGCGGTCATAGTGGAAGGGGGGCGGGCATCGAACAGGAGCCAGTCGGCGGCGTCGAGATAAGGCCCCGCCGCGTCCAGGTCCGGGCCCTCGGCGATCTTGATCGCCTTGATGATGGGAAGACCGAACCGCTGCCGCAGCTCACGCACGCGGGCCGGGGATTCGGCGCCGTGCAGCTGCAGAAGGTCCAGGGGCACCGCGGCCACGACCTCGGCGATCGCGCCATCTTCGGGATCCACGAACAGTCCGACCTTGCCCACGTGCCCGGGAACGCCACGAGCCAGCTTCGCCGCGGCCAGGGGGCTGAGGGCGCGGGGACTGGGCGGGTAGAAGACGAGCCCGACCAGCCGGGCACCGCCGCCGACGGCCGCGGCCATCGCCGCCTGGCTGCTTATGCCGCAGATCTTGGCCCCGATGCGCACGATCAGCCCTCCTACGCTAGCTCCGCGGCAATCTGGGCAGCCGCTCGTGCCGGCTCCCCCGCTCGCGTTATCGGGCGCCCGATGATCAGAACGTCGGCCCCGAGCTCGAGGGCGCGCCGTGGCGTCGTGAACCGTTTCTGATCACCCGCCTCCTCCGGCCGCGGCCGGATGCCCGGAACGATCAGCTTGCAGACAGGCCCGCAAAGCTCACGCAGCGGCTGTATCTCTACGTGGGAGCAGACGACACCGTCGAGGCCGCAGTCCATCGCCAGCCCGGCGAGCCTCTCGGCCTGGACCGCGGCGGGCCCGTACTGACCTATGCCCAGCAGGTCGGTGTCGTCCAGACTGGTGAGGACGGTGACGCCGAGAACCAGGGGGCGGGCGTTCCCCTCCGCCTCGCGCGCCGCGGCGACGGCGGCGCGCATCATCCGAGGCCCTCCCGCGGCGTGAACGCTCAGCATCGCCACCCCCAGGCCCGCTGTCGCGCGAACCGCTCCGGCCACGGTGTTCGGGATGTCGTGATACTTGAGATCCAGGAAAACGGGCAAACCCAGCGCGACGATTCTCCGCACGCCTTCCGGGCCGTTCGCGCACACGAACTCGAGACCGAGCTTGACGCCCCCGACATGGGGCCTGACCGCCTCGACCCAGCCGGCCGCCCGCTCGGGATCCGCGGTGTCCAACGCGACGAAGATCGGTTTCTCGAACATGCGCGATGCTCATACAGCGCACCCACACGGCGCCACGATGTTCTAGCAGACCTGGGCCGGCTCTCCAAAGACGCGCATGACCTCGGAAAGCGCCAGGAACACGTGGTAGAAGCTGCTGGCCGGGGCATACCTGGCGAAGCCCGTGCCGTCGCGGCGAAGGTGGTCCTGCCAGCAGCCCGGCCCGGCGCTCAGATAGCGCTCGAACAGGCTGGCAAGCAAACGCTCCGCCCGATCCCGGGCCAACGTGTCGCCGGCGAGCTCCCAGCGGGCGATCTGGGCCTTGAGGGCCTCCGTCTGCACCCACAGGCGCTTGTTGTCGTCGTGCACAGTGCCGTCGCGCAGCACCCCGTCGTAGGCGAGACCGTCATCCGGATCGGTGCCGTGCTTCTCGGCAAATCGATACAGCTGGACCGCTTCGTTAGAGACGTCCTCGCCGCTGAGCCGGCCGTACCATGCAAGCAGCCACACCCATTCGTAGTGATGGCCGGGCTCGACCCGCTGTCCGTCGACGCCGGCGGCGGGCCGCCAACGGGCGTCGAAGAACTCACCCAGGGTTCCGGTCGTGCTGTCCAGGAATCGGCGTCGGAACAGTTCCACGAGCGCCCTGGCGCGCGCCATGTAACGGTCCTCACCGGTCGCGGTGTATAGAGCCAGCATGGCCTCCAGCATGTGCATGTGAGGGTTCTGACGCCGCGGGAGCTTGTCGGGCAACGCCTCGTGAAACCCACCTCCGTCGGGATCTGCCAGCCGCCGATCCAGGAAATCGACGGTGCGCTCGATCCAGCGCAAGGCATCCCGCTCGCCGGTGGCGCGGTGGACCCAGGCCAGGGCGTACAGCGCGAACGCCTGCTCGTAGGTCTCGCGGGTCTCATCGACGGGCTCGCCCCCGGGTCCGACAGAGAAGATCCAGCCGCCATCGGGATGCCAATATCGTCCGGTCATGAACGCGCACCCCTGGCGCACCGCCTCGCGCGCCGGTCCCGCCCAACCCAGTTCCATGGCATGGCAGTAGACGTACATCTGCCGCGCCTGGACGCGCAAGCGCCTCATCGGACCGGGCGCCGGGCGGCCGCTGAGGGAGAGCTGCTCCACGAAGCCGCCGCGCTCCCGGTCGATCCCGGCGCCAGCCCACAGCGGCAGCGCTTCATCGAACAGCCAGCTCTGGATCGCCGGGAGATCGATGCTCATTCAGCGCAGCCGGGGCGATTGGGTGGTGCTCGGCTCAGGCGTCGCCGCCGGGAGCCGGTTCGCTGCCGGTGGGCCTGGTCTTGGCGGGCGGACCTTTGGAACCGTCGATCACGCGCTCGAGCTTCGACAGCTTGCTGCGGTTCCTGCGCGCCTCGCGCTTCGCGGAGAGGCCCGCGAGCCAGACAGCGAAACCGCCAGCGAGAAACCCCACCAACACCGCTCCGAGCACCACGAGATAGGTCGGAAGCGTCGCCGGGACGTCGAACGGCCAGAGACTGAGCGGCACCGGCGCCCGGTTGTTGACCGCGAAGACGATGACAATGATGGCGAAAGGTAGCGTGATGAGCCAGTTCAGGCGTTTCACGGGCGTCTGGACCTATGTGCTGGACGGAAAGACCGCCACCGAGACACGCTGACGAGCAGGACACGCTCAGGACGGGGCATTCAGCCGTTCACGCAACTCCTTCCCGGTCTTGAAATAGGGCACGCACTTTTGAGCCACGCGTACGGGCTCACCCGTACGGGGGTTGCGGCCCACCCGCGGCCCACGTTGCTTGACGGAGAATGCGCCGAAACCCCGCAGCTCGACACGATCGCCACGGCTCAAGGCCGCCGTGATCTCCTCGAAAATCGTCGCGACGATCCGTTCGACGTCGCGCTGAAAAAGGTGCGGGTTCTGTTCTGCCAACCGCATTATGAGCTCGGACTTCGTCATGACCGGCTCCCGTCAAGTGGCTTCCCGTCGAACCATGAGCGACTCCCCGGCGCCGCCCCATCGGTAGATCCGTCCTCTCAACGCAGATCAGGGTGCCAAACGGCGACAAGCCCGTCAAGGGTAAGTG
Organism: Alphaproteobacteria bacterium; assembly: GCA_046759605.1. Lineage (GTDB taxonomy): Bacteria > Pseudomonadota > Alphaproteobacteria > UBA6615 > UBA6615 > JBHICL01. The sequence goes on from JBHICL010000084.1 coordinate 8,621, forward strand.
CTTTGGAAATCAACGTTTTTTTGGCCAAACCGCCGACCAGTTCCTGGATCAGCGGATGGTCGCGCTCGACCTCCACATCCCTCACCGGAAGATCGCGATCGATGCCGCGTTCGCGTTCCAGCCAAAGTCGCGCGGCCTCCTCGCCACCGATTTCGTCGACCAGACCGTTGTCCGCCGCCTGCCGGCCCGTATAGACGCGTCCGTCGGCTAGAGCCCGGGCTCGCGCGGGGTCGAGCTGGCGTCGCTCGGCCACGAGATCGACGAAGAAGCCGTACATATCCAGCACCAGCACCTCCGTCGCCTCGCGACCCTCCGCGGTCAACGGCTCGAGCGGCGAAGGTTGCGCCTTGAGCGGAGAGGACTTTATGGCTTCGGGCTTGACGCCGAGCTTCTCGAGAAGCCCGGTAATCTCCGTGGTCTGGAACAGCACGCCGATCGATCCCGTGACGGTGCCCTGTCGGGCGAAGATCCGGTCGCCGGCAACCGCGGCCATATAGGCGCCCGAGGTTGCCACGGTTCCCATGACCACCACGACGGGCTTCTCTGCCGCAACCTTGCGAAGAACGTTGTGGAGGTCCTCGCCGCCCACCACGCTTCCGCCGGGGCTGCTGATGTGTACGATCAGCGACCGCGCGTCGTCGTCCCGCGCCACCGCCAGGAGGGTCGCATCGCGCGCCTGGTCCTCGAGAATAAAGCCGTCGACCGTGAACCGGGCGACGTAGTCGCGCCCCAGGAACCCGCCGACCCGCCCGACGCCGACAACGATCGCGGCGACGGCCGCCAGAACGGCAACGACCCGCCACACCCCCAGCTGCCTCTTCAGGCGCCGGCGATCTACGAGGGCGTCGGGCTCCAGAGACATGTCCGCACTACGACACGCGTCCGCCTGCCACCGTCAGCCGGAGATTCAGGCCTGCTTTTCCTTCGACTCCTCGGGCGGAGTCTCGGCATCTTCGCTCGGAGCCGGCTGTTCGGGCGCCTCCTCAGGGGCGGCCTCGGCGGTCTCGGCGTCGGCACCGGGCACTTCCGAGGTCGCCTCCGGCTCTTCCGCCGGCGCGTCGGGCCCTCCGGAGACGTCCTGTTCCTGCTCCTGCTCCTGCTTCTCGCGCAACGCGGCGCCGAGAATGTCGCCCAGCGACGCGCCGCTGTCGGACGAGCCGTACTGCGCCATCGCCTCTTTCTCCTCCT
>JBHICL010000085.1:0-9774 GCA_046759605.1 Alphaproteobacteria bacterium
AGTCTGCCCAGCGACATCATAGAATCCGAAAGGGTGGAAGGCGCGCCCTACTTCCATATCTTCACGCGCCCGGGCGGCGAGCCGGGTGATCTTTCGCGCTGCCTGCGGCGCGTCTCCTCCCGGGCCGACATATGTGGCTCTACGAAACCGGAGAAGGAGATGGAGAGATTTCCCGACGGATTCCTGTGGGGCACGGCCGCCTCGGCGTTTCAGATCGAGGGCGCGGCGGCGCTCGACGGCCGCGGCGAGAGCGTGTGGGACAGGTTCTGCCGCACCCCCGGCGCCATCGCCGACGGCTCGACGGGTGACGTGGCGTGCGATCACTACCACCGCTTCCCCGAGGACGTCGCGTTGATGCAACGGCTCGGCGTTGGAGCCTATCGGCTGTCGATCGCCTGGCCACGGGTGCTGCCCACCGGGCGGGGGTCGCCCAACGCAGCCGGGCTCGACTTCTACGACCGGCTGATCGAGGCCGTCCTGGCCGCGGGAATCGAGCCGTGGATCTGTCTTCATCACTGGGACATGCCTCAGGCGATGGAGGAGCGCGGCGGCTGGCGCAACCGCGACGTCGCTCAGTGGTTCGGCGACTATGCCCATCTGGTCGCCAGGCGGTTCGGCGACCGGGTACGGCGCTTCGCGCCCATCAACGAGCCCAACGTGCTGCTCTGGGTCGCGTACAACGCCGGCGTTCATGCGCCGGGCCAGCGCTCGCGCGGGGACTGCCTGGCCGCGATCCACCACATCAACCTCGCCCATGGCCTCGCGATCGACCGCCTGCGCGACACGGATCCCGCGCCCGAGTGCGGGAACATCGTCTCCCTGGGGCCGGTGGCGCCGGCACGCGACGACGCGACGCACAGGGACGCGGCCGAGCTCGTCGACTGCCTGTGGCGTCGGGTCATGGTCGATCCGATCAAGCTCGGCCGCTACCCCGAGCCGCTGGCCGATGAGCTGGCGCCCCTGGTCCAGCCGGGCGACATGGAGCTGATCGCCCAGCCCCTCGAGTTCTTCGGGCTCAACCACTACAACCGGATGTACGCCCGGCCCGATCCGGCGACGAGCTTCGGCGTCGGCGAGGCGCCGCCGCCCGAGGGCGTGCCCGTGACCGACATGGGCTGGCAGATCGACCCCGACGCCTTCCTCGAGCAGCTGCGCGACGTGCGGGACCGCTACGACGACCCGGAGATCTATATCACCGAGAACGGCGCGGCCTTTCCCGACCGCCCGGACAGCGCCGGCGCGATCGACGACAGCCGCCGGGTCGCGTTCCTCCACGACTACCTCGCGGCGCTCAACGAGGCGATTGCAGAGGGGGTGAAGGTGCGGGGCTATTTCGTGTGGTCGCTGCTCGACAACTTCGAGTGGGACCAGGGCTATTCGAAACGCTTCGGCCTCGTTTACGTGGACTACCGGACCCTCGCGCGCACACCCAAGCGCTCCTTCGACTACATGCACGCCGTAATCCAGGAGAACGCCCTCGTTCCGATACCGGAGTGAGCTGCGGCGACCCGAGCCCTCATGGCGACGATGCCGAGCGTCTTTCACGAGACCCTGTCATGCGCGTCGTCGCGGACCGTAAGGGTCTCGATCGGATGGCCACCTCGACCAGCCAGAGGGGACGGTTTCCAGCCTCTTTACCGCCATGATCGCACTCGATCCAGTAGCATCCAGATTGCTCGACAGGACAGGTGTGTGCGGCGCGCGCCGGGGTACGATTCTCCTCTTCGTCGAGTCGATTTGGCGATCAAAAGCACGACCAGTGACCTTTTTGCGCTGTGAGAGCGTCAAAACTTGCTAAATTCTCAAGAGGGGGGTCGAGGAGAATTTCGGATTACCATGGACGCCACGACGACAATCGCATCGCGCCCGAGTCCTCCAACATGCCAGGCACGATAAGTCCCGCAGGACGATGTTATGAAAGCAATCAAGTATAAGAAATATGGTCCATGGGCATTAGTAACCGGAGCATCATCAGGTATAGGCGAGGAGTTTGCTCGGCAATTGGCCGCAAATGGATTGAATGTTGTGTTGGTAGCCAGAAGAAAACAAGCGCTTGACAACATTGCCAGAGAACTGGAAAGCAAATACGACATCAAGGCCAAAACAGTAGCGGTAGATCTCAGCCAACCAGAAGCAATAGACGTCATTGATGAAGCCACGAAAGAGATGGAAGTTGGTTTATTAGTCAATAATGCGGCTATGATATTGGCCGGTGCTTTAGTAAAAACTGAAGTGACGGATCAAATGCAAGTGTTTCAAGTAAACATTGTTGCCCCCTTGCAATTGGCTCATCTTTTCGGGCGGAAAATGAGCCAGCGCGGACAGGGTGGAATCATTTTTGTCGCTTCCGTTGGCGGGTATACCAGTATGCCTTACATGGCCAACTATATGGGGACCAAGGCATATCTTATTTCCCTGGGAGAGGCGCTTCATTATGAATTGAAGGGAAAAGGGGTAGATGTAACGGTCCTTTGCCCCGGCGGCACCAAAACCGGCGCCGAATTTAGGGTAAAAGGACTGGATGGAAGTTTATTATCGGGAAACGGTATGTCTGTCACACCAGTTGTTACCAATGCTCTCAAGGCGCTAGGTCAAAAACCAGCTGTTATTCCAGGTTTAATGAATAACGTTATGGTTCTTATACTCACAAAATTCTTACCCCGCAAAGTAGTGAGAAACATCTTCGTTAAGATGATAAAGAAAGCAGTCTTAAAAGAATACTTGTAGCGGTAACTTGTAAAGTCAACCACCTCAGATCGTCTGGAGCCAGGTGTCGGAGAGCGTGTAGCCCTCGGGGAACGGGTCGCCGGGATCGCAGCCGTATTGGCTCACGCTGGTGATCCACGCCTGTCCGGCTACCGTCGTGACCACCGCCGGCGTTCCACCGACCCGCGTGGCCTCGACGACCTCGCTCAGGAAATGCGTGCCGATGATCGATTCGTGGTCGAAGATTTCGTTCGCGCGGATCTCGCCCCGGGCATGCATGACGGCGAGCCGCGCCGAGGTCCCGGTCCCACACGGGGACCGGTCGAGCCGGCCGGGTGAGACGACCACCGTGTTCCTGGCCGTGAGGCGACCGCCCTCACGGCGCACGGGGCCGGTGAACGCCGCGATGGTCACGTCGCGGATCTCCGGGTTCTCGGGGTGGACCGCCTCGAGCTGCTCGACCGCGGCGGCCTTGATCTTCTGGCCGAGGACGCAGATGTCCCGGGCCTCGTCCGGGGCGATCGCGAAGCCGAGCGTCGTGGCATCGGTCAGGGCGAACATCATGCCGCCATAGGCCACGTCGACCACGATGGTGCCGTGGCCCTCCACCTCGAGGGGTGCGTCCAGGTGCAGCACGAAGGCCGGCACGTTGGCGAACCTCACCTGCTCGACCTTGCCGTCGCGGCACCGTGCCGTGAGCTCGATCAATCCCCCGGGGGCCTCCAGAACCAGCCGCGTCTCGGGTTCCCGCATGGGCAGCATGCCGGTCTCGAGGAGGACGGTGGCGGTGCATATGGTGTTGGAGCCCGACATCGGCGGGTATTCGGTGGACTCCATGATGACGTAGCCCGCCTGGGCCTCGGGGTGGCTGGAGGGGAGGACCAGGTTCGCGCTTTGCACCGCGGCGCCGCGCGGCTCGAACAGCAGAAACTTGCGCAGGCCGTCGGCGTTCTGCTCGAGGTGGCGTTTCTTGTCGAACATGGTCTTGCCCGGCGGATCGAGGACGCCGCCGGTGACGACCTTTCCGTATTCGCCCTCGGCGTGGCAGCCGTAGACCGTGATGGCTCGTTTCCAACGCATGTTGTCGCCTCCCCAATGCCGCGGGACAAGCTTCGACCGTTCGAGCTACGGAATCAAACCAACGGTTATCCGCGCGTGCCCCTCCGCGCCGTCCGTGGCGCGCGGTTGACACGCTAAAACCCGCTGGCTGACAATTCTCTTTTCGCAAGCTGCCGGAAAACAGTGCGGCAACATGTGCTGCGAATGGGAGGATGTGTGATGGTGAACACCCTACGTGGTTTTGGCCTGTTGGCGGGGTTGTTCCTAGCGCTGGCGGCCATGGTTTCGATCACATCGGTCCAGGCGCAAGAATCGACCTGGGAGGCCATCAAGGACCGAGGAAGCATACGCCTCGGCGCCACCCAGGCCCCACCCTGGTACTTCAAGGACCCGCAAAGCGGCGAATGGAGCGGGTTCGGTGTGTCGGTCGGCAAGCAGATGGCCGATACGCTGGACGTTGACCTCGAGGTCGTCGAAGTGACATGGGGCACCGCGATCGCTGCCCTGCAGGCGGACAAGATCGACATAATGTTCGTGCTCGACGCCACGCCCGAGCGGGCGCTCGCGGTCGACTTTCCGGCCACGCCATTGCTCTACTACGCGCTTGCGGTTCTGCACGACGACGATCTCGACGTCAAAGGCTGGGAGGACCTGAACAAGCCGGACATCACCGTTTCGGTCATGCAGGGAACGACAATCGACTCGTTCGTGTCGGCGAAATTGCCCGAAGCCAACGTTCTCAGGTTCCCCACGAACAGCGAGACCGTCGCCGCTTACCAGTCCGGTCGCGCGGACGTGGCCTCGATGTTCCATCCCCCGTTGATCGCGCTCCAGAAAAAGGTCGGCCGGGGCAAGATCACGCTGCCGACACCGATCCGGGCGTCCGCCTCCAGCGCTGCCATCCGCAAGGAAGAGGACAAACGCTGGCGCGACTGGGTGGGGACCGCGATCTCCTACTACTACGACACCGGACAGACCCAGGTGTGGTACGAGGAGTTCCTGAACGACTTCGGTATGGACCCCGGTGCGGTGCCGCCGATCATCAAGGAGCTATGGCCCCGCTGAGGGTTGGTGGTTGCCGACTCCTGTGTGAATAGACGGGTCCGCTCGATTTGAGGGGCGTCGGATGGGTTGCCGGCGCCCCCGCGGCGGCGACGGTGACGCGCGGTCGTTGTGTCGCTGCCGCCGGTCCGGAAGCGGCAGCGCGCATATCCCTGTGGGGCGGGCGATGGGCTACGAATGGGACTTCGGCGTCGTCTTTCGCGAGTTCGACCTGCTGCTGCTGGGGCTCGCGAACACGCTCAAGGTGACCGTACTCTCCCTTGGCTTTGGCGTGCCGCTGGGCTTGTCGGTGGCTATGCTGCGCCTTGTACCCTCGAGGCTGGTCTCGATCCCCACCGGCCTTTTCATAGATTTCTTCCGCACCACCCCGCCGCTCGTCCAACTGTTCTGGTGCTTCTTCGCCTTGCCGATCCTGATCGGTGTCCGCATCGACCCCTTCGAGGCTGCCGTCATCACCCTCTCGATCCAGTCGTCGGCCTTCTTCGCCGAGGTGTTTCGCGGCGGCATCATCTCGATCGAGCAGGGGCAGTGGGAGGCCGGGCGCGCGTTGGGCATGAGTTACGCTCAGCTGATGCGGCGGGTGATCCTGCCGCAGGCGGTGAAGCGTATGGTTCCCGCATTCCTCGAACGAATCATCGAGCTGTTCAAGACGACCTCCCTCGTAGCCGCCGTGTCCTACGCGGATCTCCTGTTTCAGGCCAACGAGATCAGTCAGAAGACCTACAGAACCGTGGAGGTCTACACGGTGGCGGCGTGCATGTATCTGGTCGTCTCGCTCATCACCAGCCTGTTCGTTCGCCGGCTCGAGCACCGCCTGGCGGCGAGCGGCGAGGTGGGCGGGCACTAGGGCGAGGCGGCCATGAATATCGACTACAGATGGGACTTTCTTACGGTCGCTCAGAATTGGAACGTGCTGACGCGCGGGTTCGTCAACACGATCGAGCTGGCTCTTATCTGCCTGGTGGTCGGAATGACGCTGGGACTGTTCGTCGGCGCCGCCCGCTATTCGCGCCACCCGGGCCTCAACTGGCCGGCCACCGCCTTCATCGAGGTATTCCGCAACACGCCCGCCATGGTGCTGGTGTGGTGGTTCGCCTTCGCGTTTCCGATCATCGCGCCGATCCAGGTGAACTCGTTCCTCGCCGCCACCTGCGCGCTCTCTCTGAACACCGCCGCGTTCTCCGCCGAGATCTTCCGGGGCGGCATCCAGTCCATTTCGCCAAACCAATGGGAAGCGGGCCGGGCGCTGGGCATGAGCTACCCCCAGCTCATGCGGCGCGTGATACTTCCACAAGCCGTGCGACGAATGGTTCCCGCCTTCATGAACCGGTCGATCGAGCTCACGAAGATGACGACGCTCGCGTCCACCATCGCGTTCGCCGAGGCTCTTCACGAGGCCAAGACCCTCAGCGCCATCGAGTTCAATCCGATCGAGGCCTTCACCACGGTCGCCCTGATCTTCTTCGTGACCATCTACCCGCTCAGCTTGCTGGTGCAACGCCTCGAGCTTCGCCTGCCGCACGGGAGGTAGCATGGAGGAGGTGCTGAGGGTCGAGGACCTGCACAAGTTCTTCGGACCGCTCGAAGTGCTGCGGGGTGTCGATCTGACGGTGCACAAAGGCGAGACCATCGTAATCCTGGGCTCGAGCGGCTCGGGGAAGAGCACTCTCTTGCGCTGCATCAACCTGCTGGAAATTCCCACGTCCGGCCGCATCCACTTGAACGGGCAGCCGGTTGGCCGCTCGCGCACGGCCGGCGACAACGCTGAGAGTATCCACTACCCGGCACGCGAGTTGAGCCGGGTCCGCGCCCAGGTCGGAATGGTGTTCCAGCACTTCAACCTGTTCCCGCACATGACGGCGCTCGAGAACGTGATGGAAGGACCGCGGACGGTGCTTCGCCTGTCGAAAGCCGAATCAACGGGGCGGGCCATCGAAAACCTCGTCAAGGTGGGGCTCGAGGAAAAGGCCAGCGAGCATCCGGCTCGTCTCTCCGGCGGCCAGCAGCAACGGGTTGCGATCGCGCGCGCCCTGGCCATGAAGCCGACCGTCATGCTATTCGACGAGGTGACCTCGGCGCTGGATCCGGAGCTGGTCGGTGAGGTGCTGCGGACGATGCGGGGGTTGAGCAACGAGGGCATGACGATGCTGGTCGTCACCCACGAGATCGGCTTTGCCTATGCCGTTGCCGACCGCGTGATCTTCATTCACGATGGCAAGATCCACGAACAGGGCCGACCCGACGACGTTCTGGTCCGACCCCAACGGCAGCGGACGCGTGAGTTCATCGCCGGCTTCACGCAATTCCGCGTGCCGGATCTCGAGTCCGATGAAGCGTGACGAAAAGTTGCCCCGGGGAACGCACGACGTTCTCGACGACCCGCGGAACGAAAATGTCCTCGTATACATCGGAGGCGAGCTCGTGCCGCGCGGCGAGGCTAAGGTCTCGGTCTTCGACAGCGGTTTCATGATGGGCGACGGTGTGTGGGAAGGCCTGCGCCTGCACAACGGCAGATTCGCGTTCCTGGACCTGCACCTGGACCGGCTGCTCGAGGGTGCGCGGGCCCTCGACCTGGACATCGGGATGAGCCGGGACGAGCTTATGGGCGCGCTCTACGAGACGGTCCGGGCGAACGACATGCACGGAGACGTGCATGCCCGTCTCATGGTCACGCGCGGTCCCAAGAAGACGCCGTTCCAGGATCCCAGGCTCAGCCTGTGGGGGCCCACCATCGTCATTATCGCCGAGCACAAGAAGGCAGACCCGGGAACGTTCGAGCGCGGGATTCGCCTGTTCACGGCACACGTCCATCGCGGGGCGCCGGACGTGCAGGACCCGAAGATCAACTCCCACAGCAAGCTGAACTGCATACTCGCCATGATCCAGGCGATAAAGGCCGGCGCCGACGAGGCGTTGATGCTCGATCCCCATGGGTTCGTCAGCACCTGCAATTCCACGAATTTCTTCATCGTGCGTCGGGGAGAGCTATGGACCTCGACCGGAAAGTATTGCCTGAACGGCATCACCCGACGGAAGGTTATGGAAGTGTGCCGGCACGACGGCATCGACGTGCTCGAGAAAGACTTCTCGCTCGTCGATGTTTACGGGGCGGACGAGGCATTCGTGACCGGCACTTTCGGTGGCCAGATACCCGTCGTCGAGGTGGACGGCCGCACGATCGCCGACGGAGGTCCGGGACCGGTCACACGGCGGGCGAGGGAACTCTACCAGGCCCTCATCGAGCGGGAATGTCCGCCCGCCTGATCCGACCCGGGGCGCAGCCGCCGGGTCGTAGAGCGCTGAGCAGATGACCCATTTGAGCGCCGAGGAACGAGCGGTCGCCGGCGGCGAGGCCGGACAGGCCAAGGCGATGGCCATGCGTATCGTTGCCGAGACCGGACGCATGCTGGGCGCCGAGCGGCTGATCCCCGTAACCTCTGCCCATATCGATGGTTGCCTTTACCATGGCGATTCCGGTGTTCATTTCGTGGAGCGCCTGGTGGAGCTGGGCGGCGCCGTCGCGGTCCCGGCCACGCTGAACGTGGGCGCCCTCGACCTGATCCACCCGGACCGCGTGCGCGCCGACCCGCACGCCACCGCCATGTCCCGCCGGATGATGCAGGCCTACGAGGCGCTCGGGTGTCTGGCTACCTGGACCTGCGCCCCGTATCAGGTCAGCCACCGGCCGGGGTTCGGCGAGGACGTGGCCTGGGGCGAGAGCAACGCCGTCGCGTTCTGCAATTCGGTGCTGGGGGCGCGCACCAACCGTAACGGCGATTTCCTGGACATCTGCGCGGCACTCACGGGACGTGCGCCGTATTATGGACTTCACGTTCCGGAAAACCGGCTGGCGACCATCGCGGTCGAGACAGCGGGGCTAAGCCCGGCCCTCAAGCGGTTGGACGCGTTCTACCCGGTCCTGGGCGCCTGGTTGGGCAGCGAGCTGGGGGAGGAATGCACGGTCATCGACGGCCTGCCGGAGAAGATACCGGAGGATCGGCTGAAGGCGCTGGGCGCGGCGGCGGCGGCGTTTGGCGCGGTCGGGTTGTTTCATGTGGCCGGCGTGACGCCCGAGGCGCCCACCGTCGAGGCGGCCCTCGGCGGCCGCCCGCCGCGGAGACGGATACGCCTGACGGCCGAGATGGTGCGCCAGGCGCGCGACAGGCTGTCGACGGTCGCGGACGGGAGCCTGGATGCCGTCGCGGTGGGAAGCCCGCATTTCTCCCGCAGTGAGTTCGCCGAGCTCGTGGAGCGGCTGGCGGGGCGGAAGGTTCTGTTGCCGTTCTACGCATGCACCGGTCACGAGGTGCACGCCAGCCTCGAGTCCAGCGGCGACCTTCGAAGGCTCGAGCGATCAGGCGTCCAGATGGTGACAGGGACCTGCATCGTCGTGACGCCTATCCTGCCCGCGGGGAGCGGCGTGCTGATGACGAACTCGGCCAAGTTCGCCCACTACACGCCGTCGAACACGGGCTATGCCGTGGTCTTCGGAAGCCTTGGCGAAGTGGTCGAATCGGCGGTCGCGGGACGCGTGGTGCGGGACCCTGAGATATGGAGCTGACACGCGGCCGGGTGCTGATACCGGGCGAGGCGGAGGGTGAGGTGCTGCGCCTCGTGGAGCCGATCAGCTTCTGGGGAGGCGTCGATTCGGATACCGGGTCGCTGCTCGAGATCGGCGAGCCGGACGATGGCGCCACGGTTGCCGGCAAGGTCCTGGTCATCGCCGCGACCCGAGGGTCGAGCTCCTCCAGCGCCGTCATGCTCGAGCTGTTGAGGAACGGGCACGCGCCCCGGGCGCTGATCATGGCCAGGGCGGACGCGATTCTGGTTCTCGGCGTCATCGTCGCCCGCGAGATGGGGTGGCCCACGATCCCCGTGCTCGAGCTGCCGCGGTCGGAGCAGGAGAGGCTCGAGACCGGCATGCGGGTCAGGCTGTCGGCCGACGGC
>JBHICL010000086.1:0-9766 GCA_046759605.1 Alphaproteobacteria bacterium
CGGCCGAAGGCCATCCGCTCCGCGCGATCCGCGCCGCCACGATCCAGGGACCGAAAAAGAACGCGAGGCCTAGATAGAGGTACAGGTTCATCGTGAGCCACCCCGGGCAGCGCTCGTGGTCGCGCACCATATCGGCGGTGGCGTTAATGCATCCCTTAAGGGTGTAGTTCACCAAATAAACCGGGGTCACGAGTGCGGGCGCCTGGCGTTATTCCGGGAGCCCGGCCCGGCGAAGCGCGGTCATGAGATGGTCCATCGCATGGGCGTCGCGATAGGGCAGGAGCTCGCCGAGCGTCGCCTGCGACGTGTCCGGCGCGATGCGAATGCTCTCCGCCATCTCGCGGCGAGCGTCATCGTCCTCGCCCAGCCGCGCGTGGCTCGCGGCCAGGAACAGGTGGTCGGGCATGAAGTCCGGGTTTCGGATCGTCCCGCGCAGGAACGCGGAGATCGCGTCGCGGTAACGCTGCATGACGAAGTACGCATGCCCGAGGTCGAACAGAAACAGGATCGAGTTGTGCGGGTCGAGGCGCATGGCCTCCCTGATCGCTTCTATGGCTGCGTCCGGTCGACCGGTCCAGTTGCAGATTGCCGCGCGGGTCTCGTAGGCCCCGGCGTTGCTTGCGTCCAGCGCGAGCCCGCGCTCGACTTCGGTCACGGCCTCGTCGTGCCGCCGGCGCCACAGGTGGACGTTCGCGAGCGCGACGTGCGCCAGCGGCAGGGTGCCGTCCAGTCCCGTGGCACGGCGCGCATACTCCTCGGCCAGCTCCAGCGATCCGCCGCGCGTCGCGCCCCAGCCGTGCTGTGCCTGCTGCAAGTGCATCATGGCCAGGAAAGCAAACGCGGGGGCGTGCGTGGGGTCGAGCTCCCGTGCTTTCTCGAGCAGCATGAGCGCCAGGGCGCTGTCGTCGCGTGTGAATCTGAAGGCATGCTCGCGAGCCCGGAGGTAACAGCCGTAGGCTTCCAGGCTGGGCGTGTGGTCGGGCACGTGGCGTAGCCGTTCCGGGTCGGCCGGCGCCACGTCGAGCGCCGACCATATCTCCCAGGCCATCGTCCCCGCCGCGGCGAACGCGTCGCCGATCCGGCGGTCGTATTTGTCCTGCCACTCGACGCCGGCCGTCGCTCCGTCGATCAGGCGAGCGGAGAGACGCACATCCTCGCCATCGGTGCGCACGCTGCCGGTGAGGACATGGCGCACGCCCAGCTCCCGGGCGATCGCGCGCACGCTCACGTCACGACCCTTGTAGGCGTAGGAGGAATGCCGGGCGATGACGAACAGGCCCGGGGCTCGCGCAAGCGCGGTTCTCACACGATCCGTCAGACCGTCGGCGAGCGTGCGCGCTTCCTCGCCACCGGCGCGGACCTCGAACGGAAGCACCGCGATCGAGGGCTGGTCCGGAACCGAAAGGACCGGCGCCTTGGTGGCGCGCTTTCGGTCCGGTGCCGGACCGGCGGCGGCGCGGGTCTTGGCGGCGGGCGGGGCCTCCCCTTCCTTGTTCTTCACGTACCTGTCGGCTTTGTCGCGGACCAGCCGCGCCACCTCGGTCAGCGCCGCCGAGATTTCGGCGTCGCTCTTGAGCCAGTCGCCCACCTTGGCACGCAGGCGCTCGGCGGCCGGACTGCCGAGGCGCGTGGCGAGCTCGTCATCACGCTGTCCTTCCGCACCGACCCGCAGCCGGTACGTCCCGACGGGCTCGGCGATGTTCTTGAGCTTGCGCCTGCCGAGATCCTTGAAGCTCACGCCGATATCCTCGGCGATCCGGTCGTGCACGCTGCCCGATACGAGGATACCGCCGGCCTCGGCAATCCCCTCGAGCCGGACGGCTATGTTGACGCCGTCGCCGAACAGGTTGCCACCCTCGACCATGACGTCGCCCAGGTTGATTCCGATACGAAAGCGCATGCCGCGTTCTTGCGGCAACTCGGCGTTGCGCTCCTCGATCGCCGCTTGGATGGCGATGCCACAGCGCACCGCGTCCAATGGGCTCGAGAACTCGGCAAGCACGCTGTCGCCGGCGCGACCAAACACGCGGCCGCCGTGCTGGTCCACCTGAGCGTTTATGACCTCGAGGCAGGCATTCAGCGTTCTGAGGGTCGCTTCCTCGTCCGCGCTCATGAGCCGGCTGAAACCGACGGCGTCGGCGGCGAGAATGGTCGCAAGTCTTCGGCTGACCTCGCTCATTGCGCCCGCGAACGATTGGAACACCCGATCGCAATAATGTTACGGTAAATAAAACGGGTGAGTCCATGCGGGGCCGAGCGCCGCAAGGGCCCGCCTCATCGAGAGAGTCATGAGCGAGATACGCTTCTGGGGCGTCCGCGGTTCGATGCCGGCGCCGGAATCCCATGCGGTGGGGGTCGGTGGGAACACAACCTGCGTCGGTTTCCATCACGACGACCACCTGCTCATCTTCGACGCGGGCACCGGCATCCAGCGCTTGGCCAAATTTCTCGCCGAGGAGCGCCCGAGCACCGCTGACCGGCGCCTGTTCCTCTCCCACTACCATTGGGACCACATCTGGGGGTTGCCGTTCCACACGCTGGCGCTCAGCGCGAGCACGCCGCTCCAGATCTACGGAGAGGACAAAGGCGGGGTCGGCGTGAAGGAGATTCTCGGCCGGCAGATGAAGGCGCCGATCTTTCCGATTCCCATCGATGCGGTCGGGCGGAAGGTGTCGTTCAACTCGATCGGACCTGATACCCGGATCGAGGTCCTACCCGATCTGAGCGTCACCACCTCCGCCCTCAACCACCCGAACGGGGCCATCGGCTACCGCGTGGAAGCGCCCGGGGGCTCTCTGTGCATCATCACCGACCACGAGCATCCAGAGCAGGATCTGCAGGAGTCCGTGATCGCCTTCGCCCAGGGGGCCAGCGTGCTGGTCCACGACGCCCAATACGCGCCGGCGGAGAAAAAAAGCGATAAAGCCGGATGGGGCCACAGCTCGTGGGAGGAGGCGGCGCTTACGGCGAGGGAGGCCGGGGTCGACCGTCTCTATCTCAGCCATCACGATCCGGCGCGAACAGACGTGGAACTCGCGGAGGTCGTGCGCGATATGCGTCAGGTTTTCCGCGAGACCTATCTTGCGACCGAGGCGACGGTGCTGCAACTTTGAGCCAGCGCTCCTTGCGGTGGCGCGGCGGACAGCATAATGACACGATAATGGACGAGAAAAATCGCGGTCATCACGACTTGGGCGGGCTCCCGGCGGGACCGGTGGATCGTTCCGAGCACGCGGCGGCATTCTGGGAAAAGCGGATCGACGCAATGCTCAGGCTGCTGATCCACAAGGACCGCGCGGTGATGCGCGTCGACGAGCTGCGGCGTGGCATCGAGAGCCTGGGGCCCGAGGCGTACCGGAGTCTCGGCTATTACGAGCGCTGGATCGCGTCGATCGCCCACATCCTGGTCGAGAAGGGCGTGCTGAGGCGTGACGAGATTGAGGCGCGCGTTGAGGACATTCGACGCCGTGGGCGGACATGACCGCGATGTTTGCCGTCGGTGACCGGGTCCGGGTGCGCCGGGCGACCCCCCCGGGGCACGTACGCACGCCCTGGTACGTGCGCGGGAGGACCGGCGTGGTCGAACGGATATGCGGCGCGTTCGGCAACCCCGAGGATCTGGCCTACGGGAGGTCCGGGCTGCCGAAGCGCCCTCTTTACCGCGTCCGATTCAGCCAACGGGAGCTGTGGGCCGACTACACGGGATCGCCTCGGGACACGGTCGACGTGGAGATCTACGAGCATTGGCTCGAACAGTGACAGCGCGGAACAGGGAGCGGTGACGGTGGCGCACCAGCACAGTGTGGGGGTCGACGACGAGGAACCCCAGGGGTACTACCAGCTTTTGGCCACGGCGGTACGCGAGCTGCTGATCGAAAAAGGCGTATTCACGGCCGACGACGTGCGCCACGCCATCGAGGCCATAGACGCGATCTCGCCGGCGCTGGGCGCCCGGGTCGTGGCGCGCGCCTGGGTGGATCCGGCGTACAAGGAGCGCCTTCTGGGGGATGGCTCGGCGGCGGTCGAGGAGCTGGGGATCGAGATGGCCGGGACCAACCTGGTCGTCGTCGAGAACACGCCGGAGGTGCACAATCTCGTCGTCTGCACCCTGTGTTCGTGCTATCCACGCGCCCTGCTCGGACTGCCGCCCGCCTGGTACAAATCCGCCGCCTATCGCTCGCGCGCGGTGCGGGAGCCGCGCGCGGTCCTGGCCGAGTTCGGCACCGGGGTCGAGGACGGGATAGAAGTTCGGGTCCACGACAGCACCGCGGACATGCGCTACCTCGTGTTGCCCATGCGGCCCCCCGGCACGGAGGGGATGAGCGAGGAGGAACTGGCGCGCCTGGTGAGCCGGGACACCATGATCGGAGTGGCCCGCGTGGCGGCGCCCGGCTGACCGATGGCACGGCACGCCGGGGCCTAGGCCAGGCAGCACAGTGCTCGCGACCGATGCCCGTCGATCCCGTTGTCCTCGGCGCCTTCGTCATAGCGATCCTGGCCATCGTCATGTCTCCCGGACCCGACACGATGGTCATCCTCAGATGCGCGCTCTCCTCGGGCGTCTCGGCCGGAATGGCCGCGGTCGCCGGTGTCCAGGCGGGGCTTCTCGTCCACACCGCTCTGGCCGTCCTGGGCATATCGCTGATCATCGCCTCCTCGCCGATCCTGTTCAGCGCCGTGGCGATCGCCGGGGCCGGCTACCTGGGCTGGCTCGGAATCCAGAGCTTCAGAGGCGGCGGCACGCTGGGGCTCGAAAACGTAAGCCAACGGACCACCATGGCCCGGTCGTTTCGCGACGCCGCCATGTGCAATCTTCTCAACCCCAAGGTCATCATCCTGTTCCTGGCGCTCCTGCCCAACTTCGTCGATACCAGCCGCGAGGACGTGCCAACGCAGCTGATCGCCCTCGCCGTGGTGCTGATCGCGGTGAACGTCGTGTGGCAGCTGCCGATCGCGTGGGCCGCCGACGCCGTCCGCCGCTGGATCACGGGGCCCATGGGACAGAAGCTGATGTCCCGGATCTCCGGGGCCATCCTCCTGGCCTTCGCGTTGCTGCTGCTCTACGACCACTTCGCACGATAGCCGCCGTGTGGCACACTTTGTGTGGCGCTTGACCTCGAGGCCGCATGCACGAGTTCGAAATTCCACCATATGTCGTCGAGCGGGTGATGGCTCGCCGAGGTCGTCTCCATGCATACGAGTCCCTCGATCCCGGCGCGACGGCTCTCGTCGTGATCGACATGCAGGGCTTTTTCCTGAGCC
Organism: Alphaproteobacteria bacterium; assembly: GCA_046759605.1. Lineage (GTDB taxonomy): Bacteria > Pseudomonadota > Alphaproteobacteria > UBA6615 > UBA6615 > JBHICL01. The sequence continues at coordinate 5,263 of JBHICL010000086.1, forward strand.
CCGGAGTGCCCACCGAGGTCCCCAAGGCGCGTGACATCGTCCCCAACATAAACCGCCTGGCGAACGCCGTTCGCCGCGCCGGAGGCCCCGTGGTCTGGGTCAGGATGACGCTTTCGGGCGAGGGGGAAAGCAGTTGGCCGAGCTTCTTCTCACACGTCATCTCCCCCGAACTCGGCGCGAAGATGCGGACCGACCTCGGGGAGGGAAGCGCCCATCACCGCCTGTGGCCGGATCTCGACGCGCGGCCAGAGGATCTGCACTTGGAAAAGACGCGCTTCAGCGCCTTCATCGCCGGCGCGTCGGACATAGAGGCGCGCCTGCGTGGCCGCGGCATCGATACCGTGCTCATGACCGGCACGCTTACCAACGTGTGCTGCGAGTCGAGCGCCCGCGACGCGATGATGCTCGGTTTCAAGGTGGTCATGGTCTCCGACGCCAATGCGGCCCGCCACGACACCGAGCATGCCGCGGCGCTCATCACCTTCATCCAGTCCTTCGGCGACGTGCGCACGACCGAGGAAGTCATCGGGCTCCTGGCGGCCGCCGAGAGCGCCGCTGCCGCGGCCGCAAGTTAAGTCGCACCTTGGTGCAGGGGGGCATGCTCGACCGCGAGTCCATCCGCCGCGGCGCCGTCGCCGAGATCATCGCCGAGGGCGAGAAGCTTGGCCTGATCAGACGCACGACCGCCGCCGAACGGCTGGCTTCGCGACGCCGCATGCTCGCATCGGTCACGCCGGGCCAGGATATCTGGGTGTTTGGCTACGGCTCGCTCATGTGGAACCCGGCTTTCGAGCACGTGGAGCGCCGCCCGGGCGTCATTCATGGGTATCACCGCAGCTTCTGCCTGTGGGCCCCGGTGGGCCGCGGCTCGCCCGACAACCCGGGTCTGTTGCTGGGCCTCGATCGGGGTGGTTCATGCTGCGGCGTGGCCTTCCGGATCGCCGCGGCGCAGGCCGAGGAGGAGCTGGACATCATCTGGGCGCGCGAGATGGTCGCCCATTCGTACGAGCCGCGCTGGGTCACCGTGCGGACCGCCGAGGACGCCCATCGCGCGATCGCGTTCGTGATGAACCACGACAGCAAGTTCTATGCCGGCAGGCTGCCAGAGGCTATCGTTGCACGACACATCGCCACGGCGGCTGGGAGTCTCGGCCCCTGTGCCGACTATCTCGTGAATACGGTGGCGCATCTGGATGAACTTGGCATTCGCGACGGACCGCTGCACGCGCTGCTGGAGCGCGTGCGGCGGCTCCACATTTCCAGTGAGAGGGAGGAACGACCATGAGCAAGCCAAAACTGTACGCACTTGCCTATTCTCCGACTTCGCAACGCGTGTTCGGCACCCTCGCGCACAAGGGCGTCGACTACGACATGGTCGAGGTGGACATCACCAAGAAGGAAAGACCCGCCGAGTTCAACGCCGTCTCGCCCTTCGGCAAGGTGCCGGTCCTGGTCCACGACGGGAGCAACATCGTCGAGTCGTCGGTGATCTGCGAGTACATCGACGAGGTGTGGCCGGATCCGCCGATGATGCCCTCGGATCCGGCACGGCGCGCCTATGCCCGCCGCTGGATCCTGTTCTCGAATCGCGTGATTACCGACCGTGACGGCGAGTTCGTGCACGTCGAGCGGGACAAGGACACCAAGACCGCCATTTGCCGGAAGATCTATCCCGATCTCGCGATCCTCGACCGGGAGCTCGAGGGCAACACGAGCTTGTTCCTGGGCGATGATCTGTCGCTGGTCGACGTCGCCTTCGCGCCCTTCGCGCGCATCCTGGGCATGTGGTCGGAGCTCATCGGCGATACGCGGTACGGCGAATACAGGAACCTGCACGCCTACTTCGACCGACTCGGCAACCATCCGACGTTGGCCAAGGCTGTGTACATCATTCCCGACGATGTGTTCCGGGGCTTCTTCCACTCGGTGCTGGTGGATGGCGTGACGGTGCCGTGAGGGGGCCAGAAGATGGCTAGATTTCCGAGCGTCTTCATCAGCCACGGACCGCCGACCATCGCCATTGAGCCGGGGCCGGTGCCGGATTTCCTGCACGGGCTCGGCCCCGAGCTGGGACGGCCGGAGGCCATTCTCTGCGTCTCGGCGCACTGGGAGACGCCGCTTCCCGCGGTCGGCACGGCCGAGGCGCCGGAGCTCATCTACGACTTCTATGGCTTCCCCGAGCCGCTTTATGAATTGACCTACCCCGCGCCGGGGGCGCCCGCGCTGGCGGAGAAGGCCGCCGCGGCGCTGGGAGCGGCCGGTATTCACTGCGACCGCGATCCCGGGCAGGGACTCGACCACGGCGCCTGGGTGCCGCTCATGCTGATGTACCCGGACGCCGACGTGCCGGTGGCGCAGCTCTCGATCCAGCACCACCTGGGACCGGCGCACCACCTGGACATCGGCAAGGCGCTTTCGGGATTGAGGGACGAAGGCGTGCTGGTCCTGGGCAGCGGCAATGTGACCCACAACCTGGCGGACGCCCTCGGCCGCTGGCGTGCCGGGGAGCCCACGGATCTGGAGCCCCTCGACTGGGCGGTGGCGTTCGACGAATGGGTGGCGGAAAAGGTCGAGGCCGGCAAATGGGACGACCTGGTGAGTTATCGCACCCAGGCCCCGTTCGCCGAGCAGGCCAATCCGCGGGACGAGCACCTACTGCCACTCTACGTCGCCGCGGGGGCCGCCGGCGGCGACGGCGTCCGCGGCCGCCGCATCCACAAGAGCTTCATGTGGGCCAGCCTCAGCATGGCGGCCTTCGCCTTCGACGGCCGCGCCTAGGTCCGGCAGGGGTAGTCCACGAGGCGACTAGTTAGCGGCGCCGGGCGCCGCCGCACCGTGCGAGGCGTCGGCTATTCCCTGGACGCGAACGCGGCCTAGGGCCCGCCTGAGCGATCGGCCCGGTCCACGGCGAGCTCCAGCCGCCAACCATTCTTGACGCCGCGCCAGATGAGAGAGGCGGCGAGGACGATCAATACGGCGCCGAGGCCGGGCCTGATCCAGCCCGCCATGAGAAACAGGGGTATCGAAGCGGCTAAGGACAGGCAGATCGGGTAGTACAACGTCCATTTCTTCCTGCCGCGCGCCTTCTGATACCAGGGAAAGACCATGGAGAAGACGGCGATGATCAGGAAGAACAGCGACCACGGCCGGGTGAAGAAGAGGGTCAGATCGTCGCTGGTGGCGACGGCCCGGGAGAGGTTCAGCTCCGCGATGGTGCCCAGAACCACTCCCAGGATCATCGGCGCCAGCGGGAACCCCAGCTGCTTCATCGTGAAGCCGATGATCCCGAAGATGAACAGGGTCCAGAGGTCGAATACCACGTTGTTCAGGGCGAAGATGCCGATGGCGCAGTACGCCAGGATCACGGCCGCGAGCACGTACATCCTGAGCCGCGTGACCAGGATGAAGGCGCGGAGGCACACGGCCTGCAGCCCCAGCATGATGAAATTGGCGAAGAAGAAGGCGAGGAAGATCGCATAGGCCAATGTCGGCTGATCGCCGATGAAGGACGGACTCGGGACCACGTCGTGGATCAGAAGCGCACCCAGCATGATGGCCGTGACGATGTCGCCGGGGATGCCAAGCGCCATCATGGTGATCAAGGCGCCGCCGGCCGTCGCGTTGTTGGCGGCCTCGGACGCGATCACGCCATCGGGGATCCCGGTTCCGAACCTCTCCGGTTGCTTCGATGCCTTCTTCGCCTGGTCGTAGGAGAGAATATTGGAAATCGACCCCCCCGCGGCCGGCAGGATTCCGGTGAATACGCCGATCAGGGACGAACGCACCAGATTGCCGGTACGCGAAAGCACCTCCCGAATCGCCTGGGCGTGCTCGATGCGCACCGCCTTGGCGCCCGGCGGCATCAGTGGCGTGCGGGCCTTCGCGGTGTCCTTCACGTCGCTTAGCAGCTGGCTGAAGGCGAACAGGCCGACCAGGACCGGTAAGAATGCGAACCCTTGCCGCAACGCGTCGATACCGAAGTCGAACCGCGCAATCCCATTGATCTGGTCCTCGCCGATGGTCGCCACGAGAACACCCAGCGCCCCGGCGATCAGACCCTTCAGCAAGCTGTCGCCCGAGAGGCTCGCCGTGATCGTGAGCGCGAACAGCACGAGGGCGAAGTAATCCCATGGACCGAACTCGAGCCCGATCCTGGCGAGCTGCGGGGCCAGGGTCATGAGCAGGATCGCGCTGATGACCCCACCGAAGAAGGATGCCCATACGCCGATGCCCAGGGCCAGACCCGGTCGACCCTTGCGCGCCATGGGGAAGCCGTCGAAGGTGGTGGCGACCGAGGATGGCGTGCCGGGAATGCCCGTCAGGATGCCGGCCATCAGCCCGCCGGAAAGTCCGCCGACATAGACGCCGATCATGGTGGCGAGGCCCTGGACCGGGCTCAGGCCAAAGGTGAAGGGCAGGGTCAGCACCACGGCCATCGTTATGGTGAAGCCGGGGATCGCTCCCGCGATCAACCCTGCCGCCACGCCAAGGAACATCAGCGCGA
>JBHICL010000087.1:0-9722 GCA_046759605.1 Alphaproteobacteria bacterium
CTCACACATTGAAGCGGAACAGGATGATGTCGCCGTCCTGGACCACGTAGTCCCTTCCTTCCTGGCGCATCCTGCCGGCGTCGCGAGCGCCCTGCTCGCCGGCGCAGGCGACGTAGTCCTCATAGGAAATGGTCTCCGCGCGGATGAAGCCTCGTTGGAAGTCGCTATGGATGACGCCCGCGGCTTCCAGCGCCGGGGTGCCGCGCGGAATCGTCCAGGCGCGCGTCTCCTTGGGTCCGGCGCTGAAGAAGGTGACGAGGTCGAGCATCCGGTAGCCGGCGTGGATGACCCGACTCAGCCCGGTTTCCGCGAGGCCGAACTCGGCCAGATACGCCATGCGCTCATCCGGGTCGTCCAGTTCCGCCACTTCCGCCTCGAGAGCGGCGCTGACCACCACCGTGGCGGCCCGCTCTCCGGCGGCGCGGCGCACCGCGGCCACGTGCTCGTTACCGGGGGCGGCGCTGGCCTCGTCCACGTTGCAAACGTAAAGCACGGGTTTCTCGGTGAGCAGGTGCAGCCGTGACAATCCCCCCGCGAGCTCGGTAGGAACCTCGGCCCGACGCGCCGGTCTGCCTTCTCTGAGCGCTTCCAGGATCGGCTCCATCAGCACGAGACTTTCCCTTGCCTCCCTGTCGCCCCCGCGCGCCTTCCTCGTCACCGCCTCGGCTCGACGCTCCATGCTTTCCAGGTCGGCCAGCAAAAGCTCCGTCTCCACCGTCTCGGCGTCGCGCACGGGATCGATGGTCCCCTCGACGTGAGCGGCCTCACCGCCCTCGAAACAGCGCAGGACGTGGCAGATGGCGTCCACCTCGCGGATGTGGGCAAGGAACTGGTTGCCGAGGCCCTCGCCCCGGCTGGCGCCGCGCACCAGACCGGCGATGTCCACGAACTCGAGATAGGTGGGGACCGCCCGGGGGGTCCTGGCGAGCTCGGAGATGCGTTTGAGGCGCTCATCGGGCACGGCCACCCTCCCCACGTTGGGTTCGATGGTCGTGAACGGGTAATTGGCGGCCTCCGCCTGGGCCGTCGCGGTCAGGGCATTGAACAGGGTCGATTTGCCGACGTTCGGCAGACCGACGATGCCGCAGCTGAAGCCCATCGTCAGGTCTTCGTTCGCGTGCCCTTGAGGCGGGCGATCGCCGCGCCCCACGCGGCGCCAAGGGCGGTCCGCGCGGGTCGGGGAGGTTGCGCGCTCTCGGCCCGCGATTCCGAGGCGGTCTCGCGCGGCTTGTCCCGGCGCGGTTCGGGCTTTGCCGGGCGCATGGCCGTGGCCACCCGGTTCATGAAACGGCTGTCGTCACCGGCCACGAGGTCAGGAAAAGCGTCGGCCACCGCTTCGAGCTCGCGTGTGAGCCAGGGCTCGTCCGCCTTGGCGAAATCGCCGAGGATGTGACGCTGCACGAGGTCGCGGTGGCCGGGATGGCCGATGCCGAGACGCACGCGGCGGTACTCAGGGGTGCCGAGGTGGGCGTCGATGCTCTTGAGCCCGTTGTGGCCGGCGTGGCCGCCACCCGTCTTCACCTTGAGCTTGCCCGGCGCGAGGTCGAGCTCGTCGTAGATGACCAGGATGTCGTCGGCCGGCAGCTTGTAGTACCGGGCGGCCTCGCCCACGGCGCGGCCCGAGTCGTTCATGAAGGTGAGAGGCTTGAGCGCCAGCACCTTCTCTCCGGACACCGTTCCCTCGGCCAAGAGGCCGTGGAACCGGGAACGGAACGGCGTGAAGCCGTGCCGGCGGACGATCGCGTCCACCGCCATGAAACCGATGTTGTGGCGGTTGCGGGCATGACCCGGACCGGGGTTGCCGAGACCGATGACCAGCAGCAATGGAAGAACCCGCTCGGGGGAAGGCGATCAGCTCTCGCCTTCGCCCTCTTTGGCCTCGCCTTCCGGAGCCTCGACCGCCGCTTCCTCGGGGACTTCCACCGCTTCCTCCTCCTCCTCGGCGGCGGCCTCGGCCGCCTCTTGGGCCTCGGCCGCCTCCGCGGCCACGGCCGAAGGCGCGACGATGGTGGCGACGGTGAAGTCGCGGTCGCTGACGGTCGGCTTGACCCCCTCGGGCAGGCTTATGTGCGAGATGTGGATGCTGTCGCCGATCTCCCGTCCGGCGAGGTCGATGACGATCTCGCTCGGGATGGAATCGGCGCGGCTGTTGAGCTCTATGGTGCGGCGCACCACGTTGACGAGCCCGCCGCGGCGCAGGCCCGGGCTGTCTTCCTCGTTGATGAAGGTGACCGGCACCTCCACGTCGATCCGCGTGGCCGCGCCGACCCTGAGGAAGTCCACGTGGATTGGCCGGTCGCTGATCGGCGCTTGCTGGACTTCGCGGCACAGCACGCGGTGCTTGGCGCCGTCCACTTCGATGTCGAACAAATGGCCGAAGAAACCCGGCTTCGCCCATTCGGCCAGCAAGGCCTTTGGTTCGATCACGACGGCTATCGGCGGCTTCTTGGCGCCGTAAATGACGCCGGGAAGCAGGCCGGCGCGACGTGCTGCCCGGGCGGCCCCCTTACCGACCTGGACGCGCTGCTCTGCGCTGAGAAGGGTCACATCTGCCATTGCGGCACTCCTTGTCAAAATCGGCCCGCCTGGCCCGCCACCGGGCTCCGCGCCGGCCTCCAAGGGTGTCGGGCGCGGGCCGCTCCGCCGTTCGGTGGGCGGTCAGTCGAACAGGCTCGAGACCGAGGACTCCTGACTGATTCTCAGTATCGCCTCTCCCAGGAGCGGTGCAATGGTCAGCTGCCGGATGTTGGCCGCGACCCGCACCGCTTCTGTCGCCTGGATGCTGTCCGTCAGCACGAGGCTGCGCAGCGGCGACGCCACCACGCGCCCGACGGCGCCACCGGACAACACACCGTGGGTCACGTAGGCATCCACCGACTCCGCGCCCGCCTCCGCGAGCGCTTCGGCGGCGTTGCACAACGTGCCGGCGGAGTCGCAGATGTCGTCGACCATGACGCACCGCCGACCCTGCACGTCGCCGATGATGTTCATCACCTCGGACGCGCCGGCTCGTTCGCGGCGCTTATCGATGATCGCGAGGTCGGCGTCAAGGCGTTTGGCGATGCCACGGGCGCGCAGCACACCACCCACATCGGGTGAGACGATCGTCAGATCCTTGCCGTCGAGGCGCTCGGCGATGTCCTTGGCGAACACCGGCGCCGCGAACAGGTTGTCCACCGGGATGTCGAAGAACCCTTGGATCTGCCCCGCGTGCAGGTCCATCGTCAGCATGCGGTGCGCGCCCGCGGTGGTGATCAGGTTGGCGACGAGCTTGGCCGAGATGGGCGTTCTCGGCCCCGTCTTGCGGTCCTGGCGGGCGTAGCCGTAGTACGGCACCACCGCGGTGACCCGCCGCGCCGAGCCGCGGGAAAGGGCGTCCAGGGAGACGAGAAGCTCGAGGAGGTTGTCGTTCGCGGGGTAGGACGTCGGCTGGATCACGAAAACATCCTCGCCCCGGACGTTCTCGAGAATCTCGACGAACACCTCCATGTCGGAGAAGCGGCGAATGCTTGCTGAGGCGAGCGGGACGTTGAGGTAGGCGGATATGGCTTCAGCCAGGGGCTGATTGCCATTGCACGCCACGAGCTTCATCGGCCAGCTCTCCCCGCGCCCGCAGCACGATCTGTCATAGTTGAGCTTCCGGCGTGGACGGGCGGGAAATTATCAGGGCGGCCTTGAGCTGTAAACTCGCTTGCGGGCTTTTTGCGAAGGCGGGGGTTTGAATTCGGGCCCGAGGGGGGCGCGCCCCGCGATCGGCCGGGCTCAGTCGGAGGGGACCGTGGAGCCGGAGCGCGGGGCGAACGACTGCATCTCGGTCGCGGCGAGGAGATCGGCCACGCCCAGGGCCGCGGCCTCGGCTATGGCGTCTGCCACCGCGCCCCAGCGGCGGTCGAGACTTCCCGCCGCGATCGTGTTCTGCTGGGCCACGACGCCAACCTCCGTACCCCTGGGGTCCAACACCTGCCAGCTGATCTCGACCTCCTGTCGTCCCTGCCTGCCCGGATCCAGGCCGATGTTGCCGATGATCTCGAACGTGTCGGGTCCGGGATTTCCGGCGAGATCGAACCCCGCCTTTCCGAGCGCCTTCTCCATCGCCTCGGTGAGGCGCGCGTTGCCGTCTCCCGGCGCTCCGGAGACGGGCCTCAGGACGATCCGCGCCGCCGTCAGCACGCGCGGGGCCTCCTTCTGGATGAACGAGGCGACCTCCGGCGCGGTCCCGCCCACCAGGGCGGCCATGAGCTCCGGCTGACCATGTGCCCAGGCCGGGATCGGCGTACCTTCGATGGACCGCGAGGCGGTGCCGATCAACTTGCCCGCGCCGTCGTACAGCTCCCACACCAATCGCGCATCCCGGCCGTCGTCCTCCACCCGTCCCTGGAGGAAATGGCTGTGCCGATTGCCGCCACTTGCGCTTGCCGGAACGTTGGCATCGTGCAGTGCATCGACCATGGCCGCGACCAGGCCCGACGACGTCGCTTCGGGAGCGTCGGCCACGGGCATTACGATGATGCCGCCGTGATCGGGGACGGCCAGGATTGTCCGGTTCGGCGCCCCATCATGGCTGAACGGACGCGGCACGGGCTGGCAGGCCGCAAGAGCGATGGCCAGGGCGATGGCGATGCTAAAGCGCACAGGTCACCAGGATGCAGAGGACGGCCATGATCAGGAACATGTGGAGGTAGGGCATGGCCTCTCACCTCCCGGCGCCGCCGAGGGCGATGGCTGAGAGGTTGCGGCCGTAGTCCGCTTCGTCCTCGTGCCGCGATCGGCGATAGCTGAAGAAGCTGTCGCGAGCGGCGCAGGTATCGTGCCCGGTTGCCGTCACGCGCGCGACGCCGGCCTGCTCCAGCCCCCGGCTGACGAAGCCCACCAGGTCGAACAGCCAGCGCCCCTCGCCAGGCGCCGGCGTCAGGTAGGCACGGTTCGCCGCATCCTCGGACAAGAAGGGGGCCGGAAACTCCGGTCCCACCTCGTAGGACTCGCGCGCGATGCAGGGTCCGATCGCGGCGGTGATCCGGCCCGCTCGCGCGCCCAGCGCCGTCATCGCGGCGACCGTGTTCTCGACGATGCCCGACAAGGCCCCGCGCCAGCCGGCGTGCGCCGCGCCGATCACCCCGGCGGTCGCGTCGGCGAGCAGGACCGGGGCGCAGTCGGCCGCGAGTATTCCGAGCGCGATGTCCGGCCGTGTCGTCACCATGGCGTCCGCCCTCGGCGCGTCCGCCGGGTCCCAGCGGTCCGTGACACGCACCACCTCGGCCGAGTGCACCTGGTAGGCCGTCACCAGAGCCTCGGGCCCGAGGTCCAGCGCGGCCAGCGCCCGGGCGCGGTTGGTCGCCACGTTGTCGCGTCCATCGCCGGAGCCGAAGCCGCAGTTGAGAGACGCATAGATGCCGCCGCTCACGCCGCCCGGCCGGCCGAAGAAGCCGTGACGGACCGAGCCGATCGCAGCCAACGCTGGCGCCTCCAGCCTCAAGGCACCTCCTATTGAAATCCCCCGGGCGCGGGCGCCTCGGGGGCCACGATTGCCAGGGCCTTGAACAAGGTGCCCATTTCCGTGGGCGCAATCAAGCGTTCGACGGCGGCCGCGATATCCCGCCGTTGCCGCGCGTTCGCGCCGCGGAACAGCGCCGCGGCGCGGGCTTCGATCCCGATACGGCGCAGAAAGCGCGCCTGGGTTTCCGGACCGTGGACGCGTGCGCCCGCCTCTCGGGCCTCGCGGGCCAGGGCGGCGAACCTGACGTGCGCCGTTATGTCGGCGTCCCCCGGTTCCGCCAGCACGTGGGTGAAGGCGTGCCGGCGGGTCGCTTGCAGCGTGTCCCCCCGCTCCTCCGTCGCCTCGCCGTAGTCGATGATGAGCGCCGCTCCGCCGTGGCCCTCGATGCGGCCGGCAATATCGCGAACGAGCGCCCTCCCCGTGGGGCAGTCCTCGACGACCGTGCCCGTGGGCTCCTTGCCGGTGAGCCCCCGGGGCAACGCGTCCGGTCCGGGCTCGGTCGGGCTCAGGGTGAGGCAGAGCCCCTCGTTCCCCACCGTCACCAGACGCTCGCGCCAGCCCTCTTCCGTCTTCTCGAACTGGCGGACGGGAAGAGCGTCGAAGAACTCGTTGGCGACGAGTAGAAGCGGTCCCGGGGGCACGTCGGTGAAGCTGTCGTGCCAATCGACCTCGGGGTCGATGTCACGGAGCCGTTGCGCCTGCTCGCGGCGCAGACGCGGGCTGGTTTCGACCAGGTGCACCCGTGCGGCCGCGAGGCAGGCGGGGAGCGCCCGCGCGAGCGCGCGAAGCGCGTCGGCCATGAGCGTGCCGCGCCCGGGACCGAGCTCGACGAGGCGGATGGGCTGAGGCTCGCCCAAGCTCTGCCATGCGTTCCCGCACCAGACACCGAGGAGCTCGCCGAACATCTGCGTGACCTCCGGCGCGGTGACGAAGTCGCCGCGGCGGCCGAACGGGTCGTGGCGCGTGTAATAGCCGTGCTCCGGGTCCGTGAGCGCGGCGGTCATGTACTCGGCGACGGTGAGCGGTCCGTGCTCGGATATGCGGGCGGTCAGGCGGCGGGCGAGGGGCGTCACGTGGCCCGTGCGGGAGTCCGCCGCGCGCGCGTGATCAGCCAGACTCCGACAAACAGGACCGGCACCGAGAGCAGCTGGCCCATGGTCACGCCGCCGAGCAGGTAGCCGATATGTGCGTCCGGCTCGCGATAGAGCTCCACGACCACGCGCGAGATCCCGTAGCCGGTGAAGAATATGCCGGCGACGAGGCCGGGGCGCCGGCGCGCCTCGGTGAAGCGCGCGAGCGCGAACAGCACCACGAAGAGCACCAGCCCTTCGAGCGCCGCCTCGTAAAGCTGACTCGGATGACGGGCGGCCGTACCGGCTCCGGGGAAAACGATGGCCCACGGAACGTCCGTCGTCCGACCGTACAGCTCGCCGTTGATGAAGTTGGCGATGCGGCCGAGGAAGAGGCCGATCGGCGCCGCGCAGGCCACGAGGTCGGCGACCGACAGGATCGGCAGCCCGCGCCTGCGGCAGAACAGCACGGTCGCGATGACCATGCCGATGAGTCCGCCGTGGAAGGACATGCCGCCCTGCCACAGGAAAAAGATCTCCAGGGGATTCTGGAGAAAATAGCCCGCCATGTAGAAAGTCACGTAGCCCAGCCGGCCGCCGGCAACGACGCCGATGATCGCCCACGTGAAGAAGTCCGCCACCTCTTCCCTGGTCATGATCCGCGGCTCGCGCCGCTGCACATAGAGAATGTAGCTCCAGCCCGCGAGAAGCCCCGCGATGAAGGCGAGGGCGTACCATCGTATGGCAAGGGGGCCGATCTGGATGGCCACGGGGTCGATGTCCGGGAACGGCACTGCTTCAGCCCTCAGCGATAGCGGTCCGGGGTGTCGAGGAAGTCGCGCACGTAGGCGCGAACGCCCTCCTCCAGCTCGCGGAAGGGCCGAGCGTAGCCCGCGGCGCGCAGCCGGTCCATCGGCGCTTTCGTGAAATACTGGTAGTGGGCACGGATATCCTCCGGGGTGTCGATATAGTCGATCCGTATCGACTTGCCGAGCGCGGCGAATACCGCGGCCGCCATATCGTCGAACGTGCGTGGATTGCCGGTGCCAATATTAAAGATCCCGGTGACCCGCTGGTTTTCGAGCAGCCAGGACATCACGTCCACGCAATCGTCGACGTGGATGAAGTCTCGCATTTGACCGCCGTCCGGATAGTCCCGGTGGTGCGACCTGAAGAGCGTGGCCCGCCCGGTGGTCCCGATCTGCTCGTAGAGCTGCGGGACGACGCTCTGCTGCGCGCCCTTGTGGTATTCGTTCGGGCCGTAGACGTTGAAGAACCGCAGGCCGGCCCATTGCGGCGGACATGACTCGCCGTTGGCCACCGCGCGGGCCACCCAGCGGTCGAACAGAAGCTTCGACCAGCCGTAGACATTGAGCGGGCGCAGCTTCGCCATGGCTTCCGCCGCAGGGTCGTCGTCGAACCCGGCCGTGCCGTCGCCGTAGACGGCGGCGGATGAGGCATAGACCAGGGCTGTATCGTTCTCCGCCGCCCAACGCCACAACTCACGGCTGAAGCGAAAGTTGTTGGCAACGACCTCGTCCGCGTGGCGCGCCGTGGTGGACGTGGTGGCGCCGAGGTGGAAGATCGCGCGGACTTTAGGGCCATGGGATCCGAGCCATGCGGCAAGCCGGTCCGGCGCCACGATGTCGGCGAGCTCGCGCTTGGCGATGTTGCGCCATTTCCCATCCTCGCCCAGACGGTCGCAAACGGCCAGGGGCCCGATCCCATTCGCCTCGAGCCCCGCGAGCAGGTTCGCGCCGATGAAGCCGGCACCGCCGGTCACCAGGATCATGCGAGAACGTCCTCCGGCCGCTGTTCCGGCGGCGCGGGTCTTATAGGACCTGGCCGCCCTTCTCCGCAACGGTGGCGGGACGGAGCGGGCGGGCGCGTCTTGTGCGCGTGGGGCGCCGTCCGTAAGGTATGACCGAGGGATGAGCCAAACAATGCAGACACAGAGCCGTTTCTTCGACGACATGGCGCGCCTCGCGAACGGCGCTGCGGGTGTGGCCGCCGGAATGCGGCGGGAGATCGAAGTCCAGGTCCGGCAGCGGCTGGAACGGCTGCTCTCGGACATGGATCTCGTGTCCCGTGACGAGTTCGAGGCCGTGAAGGCGGTGGCCGTCAAGGCGCGTTCCGAACAGGAGCGGTTGGCCAAGCGGGTCGCCGAGCTCGAAAGCCGATCGGCCGGCAAGGGAGCCGCGCGGAGCAAGCCCCGCGCCCAGACAAAGCGCCGCTGACCGCGACCCACCGCGGCCGCCGGCGGTTATCCACACCAGCCGGTCAATCCTCTATTGCGACCCATCACCGATTCTGACACTGTACTGTATCTAGTACACACGCAATGCCTCATACACGACATCTTGAGGTACACGTTGGATATGGTGGTTTTTTAAGGATCTACCACCACAAACCGGGAGATGGTCTTGCTACTCGACCCCGGCGAGTCGGAACATCCGTTGGATCTGGTCGAGGTGTCGGTTGCCGCCCGCGATTGGGCGTGCGAGCGCACTGCCCGCAACGAGCTTGTTGCCGAGGTTCACGGCCGCTGGTGCAACTACTATCTCGTGTTCGTGTGGTCCGACGAGCTGGACGCCCTGAACATTGCCTGCGCCTTCGACGTTCGGTCTCCCAAGGAACGCCAGGCCGCGGTCTACGAACTGCTGGCCATCACCAATGACCGCCTCACCATAGGGCACTTCGAGGTATCGAGCGGTCTGCCGGCGTTCAGGCATTCCCTGTTGCTGCGCGGCGCGAACCTCTCCGCCGAGCAGGTGGAAGACATGGTCGATATTGCGCTCAGCGAGGTGGACAGGTTCTACCCGGCTTTTCAATATGTCGCGTGGGGCGGGCGCAACCCGCCGGAAGCGTTGGCCGCGAGTATGCTGGAGACAAAAGGGGAAGCCTGAATGTCCGGGCCGTTGCTTCTGGTCGGCTGCGGCAAGATGGGCGGATCGTTGTTGCGTGGCTGGCTCGCCCAGGGGATCCCGACGACGGACGTGCAGGTGGTCGAGCCAGCCCCGGTGGGGCTCGAGGACGCGAAAGTCTCAATCGTCGGCGAGCCTGGATCCCTCGACCCGACCTTCATGCCGGCCGTCGTCGTTTTCGCCGTAAAGCCGCAGGTCATGGACGACGTGGCGCCGGCCTTTGGCCGCTACCGC
>JBHICL010000088.1:0-9647 GCA_046759605.1 Alphaproteobacteria bacterium
AACGTCGGGTCGTGTGGGCTGGTTGGGCACCGTACCCGACGAGCACCTGCGCGAGGTCTACGCCGCCTGTGACGTGCTGGTATGGCCGGCGGTCAACGAGGCGTTCGGCATGGGTATCGTCGAAGCCCAGGCCGCCGGGTTGCCGGTGGTCGCCGGACGCACCGGCGGGGTCCCGGAAGTGGTGGCGCATGGCATCACCGGGCTATTGACGGCGCCCGAAGATATGGTCGCGTTCGCGACCGCCGTGCGCGAGGTGATCGTCGCGCCCGAACGGCGAGAGGCCATGGGCCGGGCCGCGGCCGAGCGGGCGCGACGGTTGATGGATGTCGCCACGGCCGCCGGCGTTCTCGACACGACTCTGCGCCGCGTCGCGGGTAGCGGGTAGGCATGGTGAAGCTGGCAATCATCCGGCACGGACCCACCCGCTGGACCGAGGAGAAGCGCCTGCAGGGCCGTCGCGACACGCCCCTGAGCCCCGATGGACGCCGTATCGTCGAGCGCTGGCGCCTTCCGCCAGAGTTGGCGGCGTACCGCTGGATCAGCAGCCCCCTCATGCGTTGCGTCGAGACCGCGCGCATTCTCGGCGCCGCCGACCTTGCCATCGAGCCCCGGCTCATCGAGATGGATTGGGGCGCCTGGGAGGGCCGACGGTCCACGGACCTCCGGGTCGAGCTGGGACCGGAGTTGACGGCCAACGAGCGGCGCGGTCTCGACCTTCGCCCGCCCGCCGGTGAAAGTCCGCGCGAGGTGTTGCGGCGCGTAACGCCGTGGCTGCGCGAGATCGCGGACCACGGGCGCCCGACCCTGGCGTTCAGCCACAAGGGCGTGATCAGGGCCATATATGCGTTGGCCGCGGGCTGGGACATGCGCGCCGAGATGCCGCATAAGCTATCGTGGGACAGCGCGCAATGCTTCGACCTCGACATCGGGGGAAAGCCGCGAATCTCCGTCTTGAACGTTGCGCTTTCGCCACGGAGCCCGGCGCATGCCCGGTAACCTACTGCTCTATGCCCAACATTTGCTGGGCATAGGCCATCTTGTCCGCGCCGCCGGGATTTCACGCGCCCTCGCCGAACGTGGGTTCGCGGTGACTTTCGTCTCGGGCGGCGTGCCGGTGCCGGGGCTGGAAACCGGGGCGGCGCGGTTCGTGCAGCTCCCGCCCGTGCGCGCCGGGGACGAAAGCTTCACGAGCCTCATCGACCAGCGCGGCCGCCGCATCGACGATGCCTGGAGACGCCGTCGCCGCCAACGCCTGCTCGACATCTACCGGGGTGTGGCGCCCGATATTCTCGTTCTCGAAACCTATCCCTTTGGCCGCCGGCAAATGGCGTTCGAGCTCGATCCGCTCCTGGATGCCGCGCGCGGGGACAAGGCGCCACCCATCATCGCCACATCTATCCGCGATGTGGTGATTCCCTCGAGTCGGCCCGAGCGCGTGGAGCAAGCCATCGCCAAGGCGCGCCGTTATCTGGATCTGGTTCTCGTCCACGGCGACCCACGGCTGATAAGGCTCACCGAATCCTTCCCCCGCGCCGCGGCGTTGGGCGATCTCCTGCGCTATACCGGCTATGTCGTCACGCCGGCCACCGCGCCCCCGGGCGAGGAGGGACGCGAGGAGATCCTGGTTTCGGCCGGAGGCGGCGCCGTTGGAGCCCGGTTGTTGTCGCTCGCGATCGCCGCCAGGCCGCGCACCGACGCGTGCGACGCACCCTGGCGGGTTCTGGTTGGCCACAACCTCCCGGATGACCGGTTCCGCGCCATGCGGAGGGAGGCGCCACCCGGGGTCACGGTCGCGCGGGCGCGCCGGGATTTCCAGGCGATGCTCGCGCGCTGCCGGCTGTCGATCTCCCAGGGAGGCTACAACACGATCCTCGAGGCGCTCGCCGCGGGGGCACGAACCGTATGCGTCCCTTTCGCTGGCGCCGGCGAGATCGAGCAGACGTTGCGCTGCCGTCGGCTCGCCGAGCGTGGTCTGGTCGAGGTCGTCGAGGAGGACGCTGCCACGCCGGAGTCCCTCGCCGCCGCCGTGAACCGGGCCCTCTCGGCGCCATCGGCAACCTGCGCCATCGACATGGAGGGCGCTTGGCGTACCGCATCCCTGCTCGCCGAGTGCCCGCGCCCATGACGGAAAAATGACCGCCACATTGCTCGGACGACACACCCATGGCGCTAGAATGGCCGCGGACATGAGATACGAGAGCCGGGTCGGGCTTGTAAACCGGTCCGGCCATCCGGCATCCTGAACGCTCTCGACCGCGCGGTTGTCGCGCGGGGCATGTTGCGAAGCCTGGCTATGACTGCGATTCAGCCGAAACTACAGCGATCGAAAGCCCCGCGCGTTGATATGCGGCGGGCCTTGACGGCCGAGTTGGATCTCTGGGGCGAGGCTGGCGTCGAGGCAACCTTCTGGTGGCGCGACGACGACGCGACCGCCCCCTCGCCGGCGCTCGATCGTCTGCTGGCCCTGCAGCGGCGATACGGCACGCCGCTCGCCCTGGCCGTTGTGCCGCGATACCCCGCGCCGGCGTTGGCCGAACGGCTCGCCGCGCACGATCCCGCCGGCGCCCGCGTCGTGGTGCTACAGCATGGCTACGCCCATCAGAACCATGCCGGCGAAGGCGAAAAGGCGATCGAGCTCGGCGCCCACAGACCGGCCGCGCATGTCGTCGCTGAGCTCGCGGTCGGTCGTGAGAATCTGAGCGCATTCCCGGGGGCGTTGCCGATCCTCGTGCCCCCCTGGAACCGGATCGCGCCGCACCTGCTGCCGCTGTTGCCGGAACTCGGCTTTAGCGGGTTGAGTACGTTCGGGGCGCGGGCGAGCGCGGAACCCGTGCCGGGGCTCGGACAAACCAACACGCACATCGACCCGGTCGACTGGCGCGGCTCGCGCGGCTTCCTCGGCGCGGCGTTGGACATGGCCGTCACACACCTCGGTTCGCGACGCCAGGGTCTTGTCGACGCGGCCGAGCCTACCGGTCTCTTGACGCACCATCTCGATCACGACGCGACGACGTGGGAATTCATCGAGACCCTTCTGGCCATCGCCACGGAACACCCGGCGGCTCGCTGGCTGGGCGCGGGTGAAGCGTTCGGGTTCGGGTCATGAGTGAGCACCGCTATCCACCCGGCGCGCTTACGAGCGATTACGCCCGGGCGGGCGTCGGACTGTTCGTCTGTGGCGGTCTGCTTGTCTCGGTGGCATTCGGCGGCACGCCGACGCTCATTGTCATCATCCTGGCGGGTTTCACGGTCATGTTCGGGTATTTCGGCTGGCGAACCTTGGTGCGGCAAAGCACCACCGTGACCCTCAGCGAGGAAGGATTATCGACCACCGGCCTTCGGCGCATTAATCTTGCCTGGAAGGAGGTACAAAACGTCAAGCTCAGCTATTTTTCGACCAAACGAGACAAAACCGATGGCTGGATGCAACTCAGCCTCAAGGGAGGGGGGACCAGGCTCTTGCTCGATTCCCACATCGACGGCTTCGACACGATCGCGGAGCATGCGTTCAAGGCGGCGTTGACGAACGGCATCACCCTTAACCCGGCAAGCCTCAGCAATTTCTCGGCGCTTGGAATCGTTGGCGATCGGACCGCGTGGGGCCACCCGTCCGAATGGCAGGGCGACAGCGGCCGTGGGGAGCGCCGATGACCGACCTCCTGCAGGTCAGGGATCTCGTGGTCGAGTTCAACGTCCACGACAGCGTGTTGCGCGCCGTCGATGGGGTCACATTCCGGATCCAGCACGGCAGGACGACGGCGCTCGTCGGAGAGTCCGGCTCCGGCAAATCGGTGTGCAGCCAGGCGATCATGGGCATCCTGCCCAACGTTGCGACCATCGCCCGCGGCCAGATCCTGTTCCGCGATCCGGAGCGACCGGACGGCGCGAGCCAGGATCTCGCCCGGATGAACCCCGAAGGCAAGGAGATTCGCGCCGTCCGCGGCGGCCGCATCTCGATGATCTTTCAGGAGCCGATGACCTCGCTCTCGGCGCTGCACACGGTGGGGGACCAGGTGAGCGAAGCGCTCCACCTGCACCGTTCGGTGGACAGGGCGACGGGCCGGGAGCTGAGCACCGAGATGCTTCGCGTGGTGGGGTTTCCGGATCCCGTGCGGGCCATGAAGACCTACCCCTTCGAGCTTTCCGGCGGCCTGAGACAGCGCGTCATGATCGCCATGGCGCTGGTGTGCCGCCCCGCCCTTCTCATAGCCGACGAGCCGACGACGGCCCTCGACGTGACGATCCAGGCACAGATTCTCAAGCTGATACGGGACCTTCAGTCCGAGCTGCATATGGCGGTGCTGATGATCACCCATGACCTCGGGGTGGTGGCCAACATGGCCGACGAGGTGGTGGTCCTCTATCGCGGCATGGTGATGGAGAGCGGCAGCCTCGCGGACATCTTCGCGCACGCCAGCCACCCGTATCTGAAGGCGCTTCTGAAGGCCGTGCCCCGGTTCGATATGGTTCCGGGCGAAAGGCTCGAGCCCCTGCGCGAGGTCAGGGCGGAAGCTGGCCAACTGTTGCGAAGCCGGGAGCCCTGGCCGGACGGCGCTGATGCGGCCGGACCCCTTCTCAAGGTCGAGCGCCTGAGCAAGACCTTCCTCATTCGCAAGGGCAGCTACTTCGGCAGCAAACAGTCGCGGTCCGTTATGGCGGTGGACGACGTGAGCTTCGAGATCAAGCGCGGCGAGTGCCTTGGCCTGGTCGGCGAGTCCGGTTGCGGCAAGACGACGACATCGAAACTCATCATGCGCGCGCTCATGCCGGACGAGGGAAGCATCGCCTTCAACGACCGCGGTCAGCAGGTCGACGTGCTGAGCCTCAGTGGCAGGAAGCTCAAGGATTTTCGTCGCAAGATCCAGTTCATCTTCCAGGACCCGTTCGGTTCGCTGAACCCACGGATGACGGTGAACGAGATTGTTTCCGAGCCCCTGGTCATCCATGACATCGGCGACGCCGCCTCGCGAGCCGAAACCATCAAGGAGCTGCTGCGGCTCGTTGGGCTGGATCCCCGATTTCTCAACCGCTACCCACACAGCTTCTCCGGCGGTCAGCGACAGCGCATCGGCATCGCGCGCTCGTTGGCGCTGCGCCCGGACCTGTTGATCTGCGACGAGCCCGTGAGCGCGCTCGACGTGTCGATCCAGGCGCAGATCCTGAATCTGCTCAAGGATCTGCAGGAGAAGCTCGGACTGACGTACCTGTTCATCAGCCACAACCTGGCGGTCGTCGATTACATTTCCGATCGCATCGCGGTCATGTGCGCGGGCCGGCTGGTGGAGACCGCGCCGCGCGACGTGCTCTTCCGCGATCCGATCCACCCCTATACGAGGGCGCTCCTGGCCGCGGTGCCGGAGCCCAACCCGAATCGTCAGCTCGACCTTTCGGCCTTGATGGAGGGTCGTGCCTCGCACCCCGAGCACTGGCCCGCCCCGTTCACCATCGACGGCCGAAGCTCGCCACGGCTCCTAGACCTTGGCAACGATCATTTCGTCCGCGCCGATCCCGACCGCGGCCAACTTCCGGAGGTGGCATGATTACCGCAATCCTGACCAAGAGGGCCGCGTTTGCCCTGACGCTTGGCATCGGTCTCGTCACCAGTCTCCCGGCGCTCGCGCTCGAGCTGCTGGAGACGCCGTCGCTGCAGAGCCAGGTCGATAGCGGCGAGTTGCCGCCCGTGACGCAACGCGTGCCGACCAACCCGCGCATCGTGCAGGGAGAAGAGGTCGGTCAGCACGGCGGCGATCTGCGCGTCATCATGGGGCGGGCCCGGGACATACGCATGATGGTCGTCTACGGCTATTCCCGACTGGTGGCCTATAACGAGAAGCTCGAATTCGTCCCCGACATCGCCGAGGACTTCCAGGTCGAGGACGGACACACCTTCACGTTCACCTTGCGCGAAGGCCACAAGTGGTCGGATGGCGAGCCCTTAACCGCCGAGGACTTCCGTTACTGGTGGGAAGACGTCGCCCTGAACGAAGAGCTATCGCCGTTCGGCCCGCCGCCGTTCTTGAAGGTCGATGGCGAGCTCCCGCGGTTCGAGATCGTCGATGGGCGGACTTTCCGCTATAGCTGGTCCCGACCGAACCCTTTCTTGCTCGCCCGTCTGGCCGCGCCGCGGCCACCGTTCATCTATCGCCCGTCGCATTTCATGAAGCGGTTCCACATCGACTATGCCGACGCCGAATCGCTCAACCAGCTGACGCGGGACCGACGGGCGCGCAACTGGGCCGCCGTTCATAATGCCATGGACAACATGTACAACAACGACAACCCGGAGTTGCCGACGCTCCAGCCTTGGATCAATACCGTCAAACCCCCCTCACAGCTGTTCGTCTTCGAACGCAACCCGTTTTTCCACCGGGTCGATCCGGAGGGTCGCCAGCTTCCCTATATCGACCGGGTGCTGATGAGCATCGCCGACAGCAAGCTCATTCCGGCCAAGGCCGGCGCCGGCGAGACCGACCTGCAGGCGCGGAGCCTGTTCATGAGCCACTACACCTTCCTGCGTCAGTCCGAGGATCGCGAGGGCTACATGACCCACCTGTGGCGGACGGGCAAGGGCGCCCGGATCGCGCTGTTTCCGAATCTCAATCATGGGGATCCGGTCTGGCGGGATCTGTTCCGCGACGCGCGTTTCCGACGCGCGCTGAGCCTGGCGATCGATCGCGACGAGATCAACCAGGTCATCTACTTCGGCCTGGCCACACCGGCAAACAACACCGTGTTGCCGGAGAGCCCGTTGTTCCGCGAGGAGTACCAGACGAAGTGGACCGAATTCGATCCCAGGCAGGCGGAGGCGTTGCTCGACGACCTGGGGCTGAGCGAGCGCAACAACGAAGGCGTCCGCCTCCTCCCCGACGGTCGACCCCTCGAGATCGTCATCGAGACCGCCGGAGAAGAGACGGAGCAGGTCGATGTGCTGGAGCTGATACACGACACCTGGCTCGATGTGGGCATCAAGATCTTCACACGGCCGTCGCAGCGGGAGGTCTTCCGCAACCGGATCTTCGCCGGTGAGACACAGATTGCCGTGTGGGAGGGCGTCGACAACGGTATTCCGACGCCCCGGATGAGCCCGGGCGAGTTCGCCCCCACCGAGCAGAACCAGTATCAGTGGCCGAAATGGGGGCAGCATTTCGAGACCTCCGGTCAGGCGGGTGAGCCACCGGACATGGCCGTGGGGGAAGAGCTTTTCCAACTGTTCAACGCCTGGCAGCGAGCGGAAACGGACGAGGAGCGCGCGGAGATCTGGCATCGCATGCTGGAAATCCACGCGGACGAGGTTTTCTCCATTGGCGTCGTCTGTTGCACGCGGCAGCCGGTCGTCGTCTCCAACCGCCTCAGGAACGTGCCCGATGAAGGCATGTACGCCTGGGACCCGGGAGCCTATTTCGGCGTCTACCTGCCGGATACCTTCTTCTTGGCCGAGGCTGGCAACTAAGGCAGGATGGCCCTCGGGCTCAGGTGAGGAGGCATGCTCGGCTACGTCGTACAGCGCATCTTCGTGATGATTCCGACGCTGCTGGCGATCAGCGTGCTCGTTTTCATCATCATTCAGCTGCCGCCCGGCGATTATCTGGAGACCCTGATCGCCGAGATGCAGTCCCGTGGCGAGGCCGTCGACCAGAACCAGATCGAGGCGCTACGCCAACAATACGGGCTGGACCGCCCGGGCCACGAGCAGTACTTCGTCTGGCTGTTCGGCTTGACGCAGGGTGACTTCGGCTGGTCGTTCGAGCACCAGCGGCCGGTTTCCGAGCTTATCGGCCAAAGGATCCTGCTGACTTTCGTGGTGTCGTTCTCGACCATCGTCTTCATCTGGGTCGTCAGCTTCGCCATCGGCACCTACACGGCCACGCGGCAGTACAGCCTGGGCGACCATTTCGCGACGTTCATGGGCTACCTCGGACTGGCCACGCCCAATTTCCTGCTGGCGCTGGTGCTCATGTATTTCGCCAACGTCTGGTTCGACATCTCCATTGGCGGGATTATGGATGACCAGTACCGCAACCAGCCGTGGTCGTTCGCCAAGGTCGGTTCAGTGCTCGAGCACCTTTGGATCCCGGTCATCGTGATCGGCACATCCGGCACGGCGGGCATGATCCGCCGGCTGCGGGCCAACCTGCTCGACGAGCTGCAGAAGCAGTACGTCGTGACCGGACGCGCCAAGGGCCTGGCCCCGCGCAGGCTTCTGTGGAAATACCCGCTGCGCACCGCGCTCAACCCGTTCATCGCCGACATCGGCAACATCCTTCCGGACGTCATCTCGGGCTCGGCGATAGTCGCGGTGGTCCTCAATCTGGACATCACCGGCCGCATGCTGCTCGACGCCTTGAGAGCCCAGGACATGTTCCTCGCCGGCTCGTTCCTCATGTTCCTGTCTCTGCTGGTCGTCATCGGCACGCTGATCTCGGATCTCGCCCTCGCGGCGCTGGATCCCCGTATCAGACTGGCGGGCGGCCCCGCCAAATGACCAGCGACACGCATCGAGGGCCGGTCGCCGCGCCGGAGGGACACGCCGAGGCCGCCGCCGCGGGCGAGCCGGTCATTCCTCATTTCGTCTCCGACCAACCTTTCGACCCGGCGATGGAGGTCGTTCTGACGCCGGAGCAGGAGCGCTTCTACATGGCGTCCCAGTGGCGTCTCATGTGGTGGAAGCTCAAGCGCCATCGGATCGCCGTGGCCGCCGGAATTTTCCTCTTGCTGTTGTATGTCTCGGCCGTATTTGCCGAGATCATCGCACCCTACGAGCTGCAGCACCGGGACCGTCACAATACCTTCGCGCCGCCACAGGCGATCCACCTGTTTCACGAGGGTCGCTTTGTCGGGCCGTTCGTCTACGGCTACGACTTCAGCCGCGATCCGGACACGCTCCAGGCCGTCTACACCGTGAACCCCTCCAAGGTGCACAGGATCCGGTTCCTTTGCTCCGGTGGCTACCGCGGCGCCGACTATGAGCTCTGGGGGCTCATCAAGGATGATTTCCACCTGTTCTGCCCGGCCGAGGACGGGACGCTCTTCCTGCTCGGCACCGACCGGCTGGGCCGCGACATGTTCTCGCGCATCATCTACGGCGGCCGGATCTCGCTTACCATCGGCCTGATGGGGATTGCGATCAGCTTTGTCCTCGGTATCGTCATCGGCGGTATCGCGGGCTATTACGGCGGCTGGGTCGACAACATCATCCAACGCTTCATCGAGGTATTGCGCTCGTTCCCGCGGCTGCCTCTGTGGATGGCGCTGGCGGCGGTGATGCCCGTGAAGTGGTCGCCGGTCATCATCTATTTCGGCATCACGATCATCCTCGCTCTGCTCGACTGGCCGGGCCTCGCCCGGGCTGTGCGCTCCAAGCTCCTGGCGCTCCGGGAGGAGGACTTCTGCACCGCCGCCGAGCTCATGGGCGCGAGGCCGACACGTGTGATCGGGCGGCACCTGCTGCCGGGCTTCGCCAGTCACGTGATCGCGTCAGTGACGCTGTCCATACCGGAGATGATCCTGGGCGAGACGGCGCTGAGCTTCCTTGGCCTCGGTCTCAGACCACCGATCACCAGCTGGGGCGTGCTCCTCAACGAGGCCCAGAACATTCAGGCCGTCGCGTTGTTCCCCTGGCTGATGGCGCCGGTGATACCGGTCATCCT
>JBHICL010000089.1:0-9611 GCA_046759605.1 Alphaproteobacteria bacterium
GCCGCGATCTTGTAGCCAAGAACCGCCATCTTCTCCACGTTATCAAGGCCCCGCTTCATGTAGTTTGCCCAGGACGCCTGAGCGTCCTTGAGTGATTGCATTGCGGCCGCGAGCTCCGGATCTTCGCTGCCGGCAAGTCTTGTGACGGCCTTGTGCAATTGAATCGTTGCCGCCTCGAGCGCCTTGAGTCGATCCTGCGCGTGAAGGTTTTGCTCGGAATGGCTCTTCAACCAGGCGAAAAATAGCCGGGACCATACATCCTCGGGTTCCCCGAGCCGCTCCAAATCAAACGCGTATACATCTCTCTGGCTCATGTTCCACGCTCCTCCTTTCCTGCTGGTCGGGTTCAGCGGCGCGGCAGAGCGCCCGCGTGCCTAGCCGGTGTTCGGGGAACATAACCCTCGACCTGGGCTTCGAGAGGTCGAGCTTCCACATGAGGACGATATTCGCAAGCCGTAACACAGCGTAAGGGATGCGCGTAAGCCTGTACCCATTCCGCCCTCACCCGGGGGCGAGGAATTCCCGGTTTACGGCCTCCACGCTTCTGACTGAGAATTGGCGGACCCGCAACGCACCCGGAAATTGCCGCCCATGACCGCAATCGACGAAACGCCGGCGTGGCGCGCCCTTGCCACGCATCAGCGCGAAACCGCCGAGTTGCACATGCGCGACCTGTTCGCCCGCGACCCCGACCGGTTCGCGCGCTTCTCGCTCAGGTTCGGCGACATGCTGCTCGACTACTCCAAGAACCGCGTCACGGAAGAGACCATGCAACTTCTGCACGATCTTGCCCGGACCGCGGAGGTGGAAGACTGGCGCGACCGCATGTTCGCGGGGGAGCGGATCAACGCGACCGAGGATCGACCCGTGCTGCATGTGGCCCTTCGCAATCGGTCGAATACGCCGATCCTCGTCGACGGCGAAGACGTGATGCCGGGCGTGAACGCCGTGCTGGCGCGCATGCGCACCTTCAGCACCGCGATCCGCGACGGCGCCTGGCGCGGCCACACAGGTGAACGCGTCACGGACGTGGTGAACATCGGTATCGGCGGCTCTCATCTCGGCCCGGAGATGGTGACCGAAGCGCTCCGCGCCCAATGGCATCCGGATCTCCAGGTGCATTTCGTCTCCAACGTCGACGGCAGCGAGATCGTGGGCACGCTGCGGCGGCTCCAGCCGGCAGCAACTCTCTTCCTGGTGGCCTCGAAGACCTTCACCACCCAGGAGACGATGACCAACGCGGCGACGGCGCGCGCCTGGCTTCTCGATGCGTTGGGCGATAAGGCGGCGGTGGCGAGGCACTTCGCAGCCATTTCGACCAACGAGGAGGCAGTGCGCACGTTCGGCATCGACCCCGCCAACATGTTCGAGTTCTGGGACTGGGTCGGCGGGCGATACTCCCTGTGGTCGGCGATCGGACTGCCCATCGCCATCGCCGTGGGGATGGATGATTTCGAGCGGCTCCTGGACGGCGCCCATGCCATGGACAGCCACTTCCGCGAGGCGTCGCTGGAAGAGAACCTGCCGATCACCCTGGCGCTCCTCGGCATCTGGTACGCCAATTTCCTCGGCGCCGAAAGTCACGCGATCCTGCCCTACGACCAGTGCCTGCACCGGCTGCCCGCCTATCTCCAGCAGGCGGACATGGAGAGCAACGGCAAGTCCGTGACCCGCGACGGGCGCCGCACCGGCTATCACACGGGACCGGTCATCTGGGGCGAGCCCGGGACCAATGGCCAGCACGCGTTTTACCAGCTCCTGCATCAGGGAACCCGTCTCATTCCCGCTGACTTCATCGCCCCGGCGCTGAGCGAGAACCCGATCGGCCGCCACCACGCCATACTCATCTCGAACTTCCTGGCGCAGACCGAGGCGCTGATGACGGGAAAGAGCGCGAGCGAAGTCCGCGGCGAGCTCGAGGCGGCGGGCGTGAGCGGGGCGCGTCTCGAGATGCTTGTCGCGCACAGGTCCTACGATGGCAACCGGCCGACGAACTCGATCATCGTCCCGCGCATCGATCCCTACAACCTCGGCATGCTCATCTCACTTTACGAGCATAAGATTTTCACCCAGGGCGTCATCTGGGGCGTGAACTCGTTCGATCAGTGGGGTGTGGAGCTGGGCAAGCAGCTCGCCGGGCGCATTCTGCCCGAGCTCGAAGGAGACCGGGCGGTCGAGGGACACGACTCCTCCACCGCCGGCCTTATCGGTTATTGCAGAACGCTGGCCCTTCGGGAGTAATGGGGCGCGCGGCTCGCCAGACCCTCGACCGCGAGTCGGTCGCTCCTCACGAGCCCGATCTTTCGCCGCCTACGGCACCTAGTTTTCGATCATCGGAATAGAGAGGCATCAGGTTCAGCCAGTCCAGAAATTTCGCGCGCGCCTCGGGACAAGCCTGGTTCCAAGCACCCTTCAATTGGAGAAATTCGGAGTCGTGCCGCCTGCGTTGTCCTTCGTGCTTGGCCTCTAATGCATTCGGCATCGACGGTTCCGTGAGATGTCGCGCCATATCGAGTCCGACGATCTTTGCCTTGCTCGCTGGTTTACTCTGAAACGAATCGATCTCACCCGCCTGGACCATGTGCACCACCTCACGCTGTTCGTCGCATCCCAAGCGACTCAGGGCGTCCAGCTCGATACCCTTCCTTCCGTGAGGCATGTCCTTGACGGTCTCGAGCACATCGGGCGCGATCTCTTTTGCCCAGCGGAGATAGCGGTTAACGTCCCGCTTTTCCATTCCCAGCTCTTCGGCAATCAATGCCGCGGGTCCGCGTGAACGCTCCCTTCGCCTTCGTTCGCGTCGCACTTCCCGATAGGTGGGCAAATTTGCCCACCCTGTCGCATCCACACGGGCCCGTTCTTGCTTCAGCTTTTTCCGTTGCTCCAGCGTCAAGACCCTTTGGGCGTCGCCAAGCCCCCCGTCCTGTAGCCCCGTCTCTATCTCGCCCAGCTGTCTCGTAAGCTCCCCGATCCTTTTCTTCCTCTCGTCGATCAGCTCGGCGCGCCAAGACAGGAATTGAGCCTTCTCCGCTTTGCTGAGCTCAGCACGGCAGAGATTCTCGTCGATCTCCCAAAGTTGCCGATTGATCCCGTCCATCTGCACGACACGAGCCTCAATCTTTTGCCAGCCGAGCGCCTTGGCGGCCTCGAGCCGATGGACCCCGGCGATCAGATGAACCTGCTTACGATCCAGAGATGTGCCGTCAGCCTCGATCCAAACCGTGATCGGATTCAAAAGGCCGATCTGCTTCATGGATTCCGCAAGCTGACGTACCTGCTTCCGATCGACCCCACGAAGACGATCTCCAGCTACAATCTCGCGTACAGCGAATGTCTCGACATCCGGTTCTTTCCGATAGGAACGATCCGCATACTTGTCGGTCATCGTTTGATCTCACTCCCTCCCCGATAAGGCGGCGTTATGATGCCACCGCTCATCTGGCCGGAGTAGTCACGGCGAATCCTCACGGACCTAGGGGAATCCACCCACACGTGCCAACATTGCATCCAACGTGTTCCGGCCGACCTGGAGATGGTTCGAGATCGCGGACGCGCTCGAGGATGTCGCCCTGAGATGATCCGACCGATCCAAGTTACGATCCCCTCGCTGGTCCGGATCAAGCCGGATGCCCTCGATCGTCTCGGTATCTATCTCGCTCGCAATGGTCACCGGGAGGTGGCCCTGCTGGTCAGCGAGGGTATGGTGCCGACGCTGGTGAAGCGCGCCGAGGCCAGCTTTTCCGAGCATGGCGTTCGGGTGGTGGCGCGCGCCAGCGTCGAGGCCGCCAGCTTCGAAGCAGCGTCGACGATCTTCACCACGCTCCCCACCGGCTGCGCCGCTATCGTGGGGCTGGGCGGCGGCCGGGCACTCGATACGGCGAAGTATGTGGCCTTCCTGGCCCGACGGCCCTACTACGCCGTGCCGACTTCGCTATCGAACGACGGCTTCTCGAGCTCCGGCGCGAGCTTGACACTGGCCGGCCGGCGGCGCTCCCTCGCCAGCGCCCTGCCGTTCGCCGTCGTCGTGGATACAGAGGTCTGCCGCCAGGCGCCTGACCGACTATGGTGGTCCGGAATCGGTGACCTTCTTGCGAAGGTAACGGCGATCCACGATTGGAAGCTCGCCTTCCACAGGAAGGGCACGCCGGTCAACGACTTCGCGGCCTTGCTTTCCGACGCCACCGTCTATCAGTTCATTGGAAACCCCAATCGCGAGCTCGAAGGCATCCGGCTGCTGGCGACGGCCCTGATGCTCAACGGCATCGCGATGGAGATATGCGGCTCCTCGAGACCCGCCAGTGGCAGCGAGCACCTGATCTCCCACGCGCTCGACGAGATCTCGCCGCGCCGACGGGCCCATGGGATTCAGGTCGGCCTCGCCACCTATGTGGTGAGCCAACTCCAAGGGCATTCCACCGAGCGAGTCGGCGCCGTGTTCGATGTCACCGGATTCTGGAAGGGCGTAAGGGCCGAGAGCTTCAGCAGAAGGGAGTGGCTGGAAGCCGTACGGGCCGCGCCTGCCATGAAAGAGGACTTCTATACGGTTCTCTCGGAGCGGAACTGTGTCGCCGAGGTCGAACGGATCCTCGACGAGGATCCGAGGCTCGTAGGTTGTTTCGAGCCATAGCATGCACGCCCGGCCCTACCCGAAGATAACGCTCGCGGCAAAGGCGATGGTCCCCGCGAGCAGGCAGTAGCTCAGGCTCGGCACCAGGGTGTAGCGCAGGATCGAGCCCTCCTGACCGAGCAGTCGCACGACCGACGCGGCCGCAACCACGTTGACGACGCAGATCATGTTACCCGCATTGGCGCCGAGGATCTGGGCGCCGAGGACGATGTTCGGCAGCACGCCGATCTGTTCGGCAACGCTGAACTGAAAAAGCGAGAACATGAGGTTGCTGAACGTTGCGCTCCCCGAGATGAACGAGCCGAGAGCACCGACATAGGGCGCGACCAGGGGCCACACACCTCCCGCCGCGTCCGCCATCAGCTCGGCGAGCTCGAGCGGCATGCTGTCGAGCCCCGACCGGTTCACGCCCGAGTTTATGAAAACGCGCACCATGGGCACGGACGTGCAGAGCGCGACGGCGCTGCCGGCCAGCATACCGACGGACTTGCCGAACGAGCCGCGGATCATGGCCGGCGACATACGGTGCAACGCAAACGTCACCACCACCACGATCACGAAAACCGTGCCGGGCAGGAACAGCGGCATTATCGAGGCGTCGATATCGGTCCCCAGAATATCGCGCCACTCCCAATCGACGCCGGAGAGCCACCGCCTCACCGGCAGGGCATTGAGGCGGCTCAACACCAGCAGAAGGCCCACAAGCAGGTACGGGAGCCAGGCCCTGCGGAGTCCGATTCGAAAGCTGTCCCCGACCGGGGGATCTCCAGCGCCGGGAAAGTTCCAGGGAGTCGCCGGCAGGAGCAGGCCGCGCCGCGCCGCGGGGACCACGATGGCGAGCCCCGCCAACCCACCGAATATCGCCGGGAACTCCGGACCCAGGGTCAAGGCGACGAGTAGGGCCGGGACCATGAAGCTCAGCCCGGCGAAGACGGCGAAGCGCCATACCGCCAGCCCTTCGCGCCAGCTTTGGTTGGCGCCGAAGAAACGGGTCAACAAGGCGACCAGGAGGAGCGGCACGAAAACGCCGATCCCCAGGTCGATTGTGATGGCCGTTGCGGTGGTCAACTGAAGAAGCTCCGGGAGCGTCATGTCCCCCAGTCCCGAGGCGACAACAGGCGCCAGATCGCCCCTGACCTGGAGCCCCTGCCCGATGCCGATGAGGACCGGCGTTCCGACGGCGCCGAACGAGACAGGGCTCGAGTCCGCGATGAGCGGCATGACGACCGCGGCCAGCGGAGGAAAGCCGATGGCGACCAACAGCGGCGCCGCGAGCGCCGCGGGCGTTCCGAAGCCGGCCGCGCCTTCGATGAAGGCGCCGAAGAGCCACGCGATGATAATCACCTGTGCTCTCCGGTCGGGCGTAACGACGGTGAAGCCGTGGCGGATGGTGTCCATTGCTCCGCTGTACGTCAGGGTATTGAGAAGCAGGACCGCACCGAAAATGATCCACAGAATGGAAAGGCCGACCGCCACCCCTTCGATCGAAGCCGCCGCCACCTGAACGACGTCCACCTTCCAGATCCACATCGTTCCGACTGCGGTGATCGCGAAACTGAGGGGCATGGCGCGCACCGCGGGCATGCGCAGAGCCACCAGCAACACGAACACGGCGATAATCGGAAGCAGCGCGACGATCGTCGTTAGAAGAGTCATCTTCCCCGCTCTTTACGCACACAGGCGAAGGACGAGCCGCGTAAATTGCTCAAGGGTTCTTGTTGACTACGCGCAGCCGTGCCCGGAGCGCGGACGCGTGTGCGTCGGCGTGGTCGTCTTCCATCAAGGCTGAGGGGACTAGAGGCCGAGCGCTCTGTCCGCCTCGTCGGTCGCTTCCTTGATTATGCTCGCGCTTCGGCGCAACGACTCCCGCTCCTCGTCGTCGAGCTCGGGCACGAGGGTCTCGACGACACCCCCGCGCGCGACGACCCGTGGCAGCGACACCGTGACGTCCGGGACACCGGCAACGCCGTCGGTAAGAATCGAGCATGTGATAACGGTGCGCTCGTCGCCGCGTATGGCCCCCGCCATGCGGGCCAGGCCGGCGCCGATGCCGTAGCACGTGTATCCCTTCCCCTCGATGATCCTGTAGGCGGCACGACGTACGCCATCGTCGATTCTCGCACGCGCGTCCTTGTCGAGCGGGCGACCCATCTGCCGCGCCAGATCATCGATGACCACGCCACCCGCCTTCGCGCCGGACCAGTGCAACACCTCTGAGTCACCGTGCTCGCCCAGCACATACGCGTGGACCGACAAGGCCGATATCTGAAGATGCTGGGCCAGCAGGGCACGGAATCGTGCGGTATCGAGGATGGTGCCCGAACCGATCACCCTGCCTTCGGGCAGCCTGGCCAGACGAGCGGTGACCTGGGCCATTACGTCCACCGGGTTGGTCGCCACGAGAAGCACCGCGTCCGGCGCGGCACGGAGCGCTGCCGGGACGATCTCGGCGAAGACGGCCACATTGCGGGCAAGGAGATCCAGTCGGCTCTCCCCAGGCTGCTGGTTCACGCCGGCGGTGAGGATGACCAGTCCGGCTCCCGCCAGTTCGTCATAACCTCCGGCCCGTACCGTCGTTGCGGCCGCAAAAGGTACCGCGTGCAGAATGTCCTGGCCCTGCGCGACGGCAAGGGCGGGATTTTTGTCCACGAGTACGACCTCATTGCCTGCTTCGCGGAGGACGATCGCGTAGGCGGCCGCGCTGCCGACCGCGCCGGCGCCAACAATTCCTATCTTCATCACGCGCTCCTTATTGCTTGATCACACAAACGTCGTTACATGAAGATCTCTACGTACTAGCCGAAAAAAGGGAGTGTGAGGCATGCAAGAGACGGCGAGAGCCGGATCGGCACGACTCCGGCCGGGCGTCGTAACCGGCGAGGATTACCGCGCCGTGGTCGCCGCGGCCAAGGCCGGCGGCTACGCCCTCCCCGCCGTGAACGTGGTCGGCACGAACTCCATAAACTCCGTACTCGAGGCCGCCGCCAGGAATGGCTCGGATGTCATCGTTCAGCTCTCCAATGGTGGCGCCCGGTTCTACGCCGGTAAAGGCTTTCCCGACTCCCATCAGGCGAAGATCCTCGGCGCCGTCTCTGCGGCGCATCATGTTCATACGATCGCCGAGCACTACGGCATATGCGTGATCCTCCATACGGACCATGCGAACAAGCCGCTGATACCCTGGCTCGAAGGACTGCTCGAACACAGCGAAGCGCATTTCGAACGAACAGGCAGACCGTTGTTCAGCTCGCACATGCTCGACCTTTCAGAAGAGCCGATCGACGACAATCTTGGTGAAAGCGCACGCTTATTGAAACGCATGGCGCCGATCGGGATGAGCCTCGAAATCGAGCTCGGATGCACCGGCGGCGAAGAAGACGGCGTCGGCAGCGCCTTCGACGAGAGCATCGACGACAGCCGGCTCTATACTCAGCCCGAGGATGTACTGCGCGCTTACGAAACCCTGTCGCCAATCGGTCACTTCTCACTGGCGGCGTCATTCGGCAACGTGCACGGCGTCTACAGTCCAGGCAATGTCAAGCTCAGGCCGGAGATCCTGAAGAACTCGCAGGAGTTGGTTGCGCAACGCCACGACACCGGCCCGAAGCCGCTGGATCTCGTATTTCACGGCGGCTCCGGCTCGGAGAAGGACAAGATCAGCGAGTCAATAGGCTACGGTGTGTTCAAGATGAACATCGACACCGACTTGCAGTTCGCCTTCGCCGAAGCCGTTGGACGGTTCGTCACGAGCAACTTCAACGCCTTCAAGCATCAGATCGATCCCGAGGACGGGACTCCGTACAAGAAGCTCTACGATCCGCGCGTGTGGCTGCGCGAGGGCGAGCTCGGACTCGAAGCGCGGCTCGAGGAGGCCTTCACCGACCTGGGCTCGCGCGGCAAATCGCTTTCCCTTCAGTGACGGCGAACAGCCGTCCCACCACGAGACGTCCGGGAGCGCGTGCGAGCAGGCGCTTCAGCCGGCGTTAGCCATCGCAACCGCGGTGTCCGCCATCCGGCAGGAGAAACCCCACTCGTTGTCGTACCAGCTCAGCACCCTGGCGAAGCGGCCATCGATAACTTTCGTTTCGTTGAGGGCGAACACGGACGAGTGCGGATCGTGGTTGAAATCCATGGATACGAGAGGGACCTCGTAGCACGAGAGCACCCCTTTCAGATCGCCCGAGGCGGCCTCTTTGATGACGTCTTGGATTTCCTCGACGCTCGTGGCGCGGGCGGCATCGAACGTGAAGTCCACGACCGAGACGTTCGGCGTCGGCACGCGTATGGCCACGCCGTCGAGCTTGCCCTTCAGATCGGGCAGAACCTTGCCCACGGCGCGCGCCGCCCCGGTCGATGTGGGAATCATGGAGACCGCCGCCGCGCGGGCGCGGTGAAGGTCGCTGTGCATCGTATCGACGATGCGCTGGTCCCCTGTATAGCTATGGATCGTCGTCATGAAGCCCCGTTCGATCCCGATCGAGTTGTGCAAAACGTAAGCCACGGGAGCGAGGCAGTTGGTCGTGCAGGAGGCGCAGGACACGATGCGATGCTCGGGCGCAAGCTTGCCGTGGTTCACACCGTACACCACGGTCAGGTCTTCGTCGGTGGCCGGGGCCGAGATCAGGACTTTCTTGGCGCCCGCGTCGAGATGCTTTTGCGCATCGGCGCGCTTGCGGAAGATACCGGAGCATTCCAGGACCACGTCGATCCCCAGCTCCTCCCACGGTAGCTTGGCGGGATCGGGGATCGCCAGCGACCTGACCGACCGACCATCGACGACGATCGCGCCGTCACCGAGCTCGATGCTGCCCGGGAAACGACCGTGGACACTGTCGTATTTCAGCAAGTGCGCGTTCGTGGCAGCATCGGCGAGATCGTTGACGGCCGCGACTTCGATATCGTCGCGTCCGGTCTCGTGTATCGCGCGCAGAACCAGCCGGCCTATGCGGCCGAAGCCACTGATCGCAACTCGTACAGCCATGGT
>JBHICL010000090.1:0-9546 GCA_046759605.1 Alphaproteobacteria bacterium
GACTTAACTCCTTGGGTTGGTTTCGGGCACCACTATCGAATAGGGCTGGACTACACCGTCAGTGCGCGGAGCATCGCATTTGGCGTAAAAGAGGGTCAAATACGCATAAGACATATTCCTACTTCCGAGCCTTCGTTCTTACTTTTGGTGTAGTGCAGCGACAGGGTGCCCAGCCCAAGATATTGAAATGATTATAACTTCTCTGGCGGCGCCTTGGCGCGCGCGTACCCCCGAAGCCGTTGAGCGAGGGCCAAGGCATCGTGTTCGAGGAGATTAGTTGTCAGCGGGAGAGCGAAATCGAGCGATTAAGTCCCGCCGCTGCATGGCATCAAGTATTGGGAGTTTCATCGCTCGAACGAGCGCATTTCAGCGCTTCGGGCGCCGAATAGGCGCTCGCCGTAAGAAAGGTCAACAACAACCTCTTTATGGGCGCCGAGTAATTATGGTTAATGCGGGCCGGCTCGTTGCAGCCATCACGCGGTTGGCTCGTAGACCTCCATCACGCGCAAGCTAGGCGGTGCCTGGAGGCTCTGGGCGGCGGCCGTCTCCTGAAACCTGGCCCGAAGCACATCGCCAGCCGCCTCGGCATCCTCCTTGGTTTCCCATAGGCTGAAGCTGCCGAACTCGCCCGCCTCCTCGTCCCACATGAGGAACGCCACCGACCTGAATCCCTTCAAGCTCTTCATGAGCGGATAAAACTCGTCGGCCAGCTTCTCACCGGTCTCTCTGGTTCCAGGTCCCAGCCGAAACGTCAGCAGTCGTGCGTACATGTTTCACCCCCTGATTGGCTACCTTTATTCGAGCCGGCCACCTCAACCACATTGCATGGTTGCTGGCGATGTAGCGGGCATCGCCCGGCTCAGCGGTCGTGCTGGCGCCCCACCAGACGCTCGACGGGCCGCGTCAGCGACTTCATGACCCGGGTCGACAAGCGATCCAGCTTTTGAACGGTCTGAGCGGTCACGTCGGATCTGACCCAGCTTATTTGCACCATCCGACGCTCGCCAACGTGGCGCTTGTGGCCGTGAAAAGATCTCTCGCCACGCTTGAACACGAACATCGTGCCGGCAACCGGAGGTATCTCGGCGGCATAGTCCTCGATGTCGTCTGCGGACCTGAGCACGCGCAGCTTGCCCCCGTCATGTCGCCAGTCCTCGTTGAAATAGAGGACAGCCGTGACGAGCTTGCTCCAGTGGTCGGTATGTATGTCGCCGTCGCTGAGCTCGGAGCGCGCACGAACCGTCGTCGTTGTCGGCGCATCGACGAGATCCAGGCCAAACTTCCCGGCGAGACGGCGCGCGACGTCAGCGCTACTCAACTCGTCCAGAAACTGCTGAAACGCCGGTCCATAGCGCAGCCGATCAAGGGACTGATTGCCCGCACCCTTGATCTCGGGAAAGTCCCGGTTGACGAGCGGCAGCGCATCCGGCTTCACGAAGGCCGGAACGATGATGTAATCGTAAGGGTCATGTTCAACCACCGCCGATTCCAACGCGGTCAGATCCAGGATCGTCATTTCGGCGCGCTCCCCTAGCGCAGTAAGACTAGACCGTTGATAATCGATCAGACGATGCCGTCGCCACCTCAACCACACGGGTAACGTTAACCCGCGACGGTCTGGATTACAGCATTCCACCCGGGCTTGTATAGCGTCACTTTCTTGGGTAAGCACGTAACCGCGCAGTCCCAAAGGCGTCCACACGAAGAGTAGCCATCCATGCGAGATGCCTTGAAAGACATTCTGCGGGAGTTCGTCGTATCCCTGCTGTTCTTTCTGCCGCGGCGGCGGCGAATCCTGATCGACCGTTGGTTGCGAGGCCGCGAAGAGCTCCGCAAGGTCCAGCGCGCCGACTATATCCTCATGTCGTGGGGAAAGAGCGGGCGAACCTGGCTGCGGCTGATGCTGTCGCGCTTCTACCAGTTGCGGTTCGGCCTGTCCGAAAGAAACTTTCTCCAGTTCGATAATCTGAAACGTGTGAACCCCGAGATTCCCAGCGTCTTCTTCACCCATGGCAACTACCTCAGAAACTACACGAACAATTGGGACACAAAGGTCGAATTTCATGGGAAGAAGATCATTCTTCTGGTTCGGGATCCCAGGGACGTGGCCGTGTCCCAGTACTTCCAGTGGAAATACCGGATGCGGCCCTGGAAAAAGCTGCTGAATGACTACCCGCCCCACGGGGCCGACATCCCGATTTTCGAGTTCGTCATGACGCCGTCCGTCGGTCTTCCAAGGGTCATCCGCTTCTTCAACGAGTGGGCCGCGGAGATTACCAATGCCCGTGCCTCTCTCGTGATCCGCTACGAAGACATGCGGGCGAACCCGCACAAGACGCTACGCGAGGCACTCGAGTTCCTGGGAACCCCCGGCTCCGACGACGAGATCGAGGAGGCGGTGAGCTACGCCTCGTTCGAGAACATGAAAAGGCTCGAAGAGAAAA
The DNA here is from genome assembly GCA_046759605.1 of Alphaproteobacteria bacterium. Taxonomy (GTDB): domain Bacteria; phylum Pseudomonadota; class Alphaproteobacteria; order UBA6615; family UBA6615; genus JBHICL01. The sequence goes on from JBHICL010000090.1 coordinate 2,445, forward strand.
AAGTGTTCCGGCTGAGCGGCAGACGGCTCGTCCCTGGAAACAGCGCGGATCCCAATACCTATAAGGTGCGACGCGCCAAAATCGGCGGATACCGGGACTATTTCAGCGATGGAGAGCTTGCCCAGATCGACCACATCACGCGCACCTCCTTGTCTCCCTTTTACGGCTACGATGCGGCCGCCGCCAACGACGCCGTGGGCGCCTGACCTACCCCGTAAGAACCGCATGCTTAAGGTTGGTGGCCGAGCCCGCCGCGCCGTGACCTCGGGCTGCGCCGGCTGAGCCGGTTGGCCAGTACAATCATTGCAAGCCCTGGAGCAGCCGCGGCCACGAAGTACATGCCGATAAAGACGGACAAGAACATTCCCGCTGTCACGTACAGCCAGATGAGCCCGGAGATTCGCAGGATATAAATCACATCGGATTCCGTCGGTCCACGACGGGGCAATTATCACGATGACGATGACGACGAGTGAGGGCGAGCCTTGTGTAACCCCGCCGGGCGCAACCATTTCACCTATGACCCACCCCGGAAATAGGAGTTAACAGCACTGCCTCCCGAGGGCTCGACCCGTGGTATTCCGTTCTTCCCGCGCTCACCAGGCGAGGACCTTCCAGCCTCCAGGGCCTCCATCCTTACGCCGCCAGGGGGGGCGTGCGGTCCAGCACCTCGAAGGCGTCGTGGCGTATGTGATTGCGCTGCATCTCCTCGCGCAGCATCTCCTCGGAAACGACGCCGTTCTCGAGGCACTCGCGCAGGAGGCCGAAAAAGAACCGCTCCTGGTTGGGATCCCAGTGGGGCCTGTAGCGCCCGAGGAAGGCGTAGCGTCCGAACACGGCCTCCCGCGCCCGCCGCACCCAGCCGAGAGGTGGAAACATTCTGGTCTTGTCGGCCGGGGTGAAGTCCACCGGCAGGCCGGTCTTCCAGGGCTGGGTCCAGCGTTTGGTATTGTGCACGAGCTTGGTTTCCTCGGTCAGGTTGTCGAAATCGTTCCATACGTGCTCGAACAGCCCGATGGACTCGCGCGGCTCGCATGCGAGGCAGATCCAGTCCATGTAATCGCGCTTGAAGTCGAACAGCTCGTTGAACTGCTCCTCGCAGCGCCAGTGACTGAGCTTCGCGCAGTCCAGGAGCATTACACTACTGGCCATGCACCCGCCGCGACCTTTCGCGCCGCCGCGCGGGCGGCACATGATCGCCTTTCCCTCCATGTCGCGTGACAGTAGCTCGTAGACGTCGCCAACGGCGAACACATCGGGATCAATGATGATCGCGCGTCCGGAATAGTCCATCAGCTCCGGCGGGATGAACCTCAGCGGCGTGAAGGATTGCAGATCATCGTTCCGCCATTCCCTCTTGACGCGGTTGCGCAGGAACAACTGCCCTTCCTTCGCCTGAAGGAAGGGATAGTCCTTCGTGTGAACGATGCGGACGTCGAACTTCTCGCCATGAGAGGTGTTGCGCCGGAGCGAATATTGCGAAACCGCCGCCCCAAGCATCTGGCGATGGTTCGTATGGATGAAGACACAATCCCTCACGGCACAGCCCCCTCATCTAGAATGCGCCCCGCCGGCGCCGACCCCGAAACTAGGCGCCGACCGCGCGCGCTGGCGCGCCCGCCCTATCATAGCCAAACGCGGGTGACAGGTGCGACTGGACGAATGTATCGATTTCGGCCACCTCCGGCGTGCTGAAGTAATCGCGATAGCCGCCGACCTTCGCGCGCCTCACCTTGTAGGAGTCGGGGTTGCTTCGATCCTTCGGCGTGAGACGCCCGCCGGTCAGCCGAAACGTTCTTTTCGCTTCCAGCTTCCTCATGTTCTCGACGGAAGCGAAGTGGACAGCCTCGCCGATCTGGTCCGGCGCGCCCGGTGTCCCGATGAAGTCCAGAACCCCGCTCAGGACCTGCTCGGGATTTTCCCGCATATCCTCGTAGCGCACGACCAGGATGTTCTCGATCCTGGGAATCTCGCGCGCCCAACCGTTCATGAAATCGATGATCTTCGGCAGGCCCCCGTTTGGCCCGACCACGAAGTCGAAGATCGAGACCTCGTTGCCGTGCTCCGGGTAGTCGTTCAGATCCTTCTTGGCCGGCTTCATCCGGTATCTCCACTGAAAGTACTGAGATACGGCCACGTCGGCCGGGCTCCGGACGAGCAGGATGATCTTCTTGTCGTAATAGTCGACTTTCGAGTCGGTGTTGCCCGTGTAGTCTTTCACATAGTTGTCATGCGTAAAAAGAAATCTCGGTATCGCACGGTTCTTTCGGTGCAGGTTGTCGAAACCGATCAAATGGCGTTTCGACAGCCCGTGCTCTGTCTGATAGAAGCGCGATAGCATGACCCGGAGCCAGGTGCGACCGCTCTTGCCGAACGACACAACGACGCAGTCCGCCCTGCGTAGCATGCGATACTGCTGCCACCCACGCAGCCACCGCTCGATCGCGATCTTCCTCTCCTTCGGCAGGAAGAAAAGCGACTTCAAGATCACAAGACGTGTCAGCTTCCTCGTGATGGGATGCATTGCAATGAATTACCCGGCAGCGATTTCGAGTGTCTCGTCCGAGCGTATAACAAGAGCTAGATCGAACTTCAACGCCGGGCCTCCGGCAAGCCCAGGTCGGCGGCAGACGGCCAGCGGCCGTCGCCTAGCCATTTTCCATCAGCGCCGTGATCCGAGCCACCGCGAGAGGCATGTCATCGGGCACCCGGCCACGCGGCGCCTCCAGCTTGTCACCCGCCCGCACGGCGAGCCCGCGCTCGATCAGCAGGCGGTGAAACGCGGCGAAGTCGCGTGTCTGCGTGACGATGCCGCTGCGGTAGACGACATTGACCAGCCGCTGCCTGAACGCCCCCGGCGCTGAAGCCATGCCCGACGCAAAAAGCCGTCGCGCGAGCGACCGGCGAAGTTGATCCAACGCGCCCATACGCCCGAACGGAAGCTTGAGAATCGCCACCGGCTTACGCAATCGAATGACTTCCACCAACATCGAGATGCTGTCGCCGGTAACGACGAAACCGTCGGCGAGGCCCAAGAGGGCGAGGTAGGGGTTTTCGGTGGTCCCCGGGGTCCACTCGAAGAACGGCGAGGACGACGGCAGTTTCGCTTTCAGCCCGGCCACGATTGTGTCAGGGGTGCGCCGGCTGGTCGTCACATAGGGCGTGCCCCCGGTGTCGGCCGTAAGCTCGGTCGCAACCTCGACCACGCGATCGACCACCCGCTCGTTGAAGATGAAGGGGCCCGTGGGTCCGCCGACAAGCACGGCGATGAGGGGCCGGGGCAGCGCCGCCAGGCGGCCCTGCCAGCTCTCGACGGCGGCGGCGATGGCGTCTTCGTTCGCGCGCATGAGCGGCAGGGTGATCTTGCACACGTTGGGCAGCGGCGCGATCTCGGTTTCGCCGCTGACGATGACCAGGTCGAAGGCCTCCGCCGGTCCCGAGGGCTTGCCGATCAGGGCGATCCTGGCACGGCCGCCGGACTGCTCGCGCACCCACAGCGCCACCATCGAGGGCCGCCGGCCGATGGTCACGATCAGGTCCGGCCACGGCGGCTCGAGCGGATCGGAGCGCGCGAGGTCGATGTGGTGAAGCGAGGCGCTGACCGGCGGCTTTTCCACGTCGAAGGGCTCATGGACCTGGACGCGTTTGCGTTCGCAGTCCCAGGCGAGAGCCTCGCCGATGGCGTCGACCTGTGCGTTGTCACCGTGCTTGTCGCCGACGAGAAGCCATACGCGGGGCTGGACCCGCGGCCGCGTCATAGGAACTTCTGGTCTGTCGGCGAGGGCACCCATGGCTCTATCGTGCTGGGTTCGAGGAGGCGGAGCCGCCCGGAGCCTCGGTCAGACCGCCACCCGCGCGGGTTTCGTCGGATAGCTCGGCCCGTAGCCGAAGGTGGGCGAAAGGCGGGCCGCCACGAGCTCCTCCAGCTCCGCCGCTTGCTCCGGCGTGAAGTAGTCCCGGTAACCGTTCACTTTTCCGCGCCGCACCTTGTAGGTATCGGGATCATCGCGGTTGCGAAGGCGCATCCCACCCTGGCGGAAGAAGCCCCGGCTCTCGAGCTCTCTCTGGTTCTCGAACGAGCCGAAGCGGACAGCTTCGTCGATCTCATCGTCGCCGAAGGGCTCGCCCATCAGAACGACGATCCGCCGCAAGCTCGCAGCCGGCTCAGCACGAAGGTCCTCGTAACGCAAAATGAGCGAGCGGTTGAGTCCGGCGACGTTGCGTTCCCAGGTATTGAGGTAATCGATCAGGAATGGCAAGCCGATGTCGCTGTGCCTCACGAAGTCCCACATCTGAATCGTGCGCCGGTCGATCGGATGCGCAATGAAGTGATTGATCAGCTCCTGTTTATGGGCCGATTGCCGTTTCGTGAACTGGAAATACCAGGAAACGGCAATGTCGCATGGGTTGCGCGCCAGAAGCACGACCGCCTTGTCGCGCAGCCGCGGATCCAGGGTCTCGGGCGCCAGCATCCGCCCGACGATGCCCTCGTAGCTGTAATAGCCGTTCGTCGCCGAGAACCGTGGGATCGCGGGGTTCCGGCGCGCATACTCGTCCGACTTGACCAGAAGCCTCTCCGGCAGCCCGTAACGGACCTGGTACAGGCGCGACAGCATGACCTTGAGCCAGGTATTGCCGCTTTTCGGGTGCGCTACGATCAGCAACCTCGCGCGTCGCGCCTTGGCCAGCTCCAATTTGGACAGCAGGTTCTCGCGGGCGCCCACCCGCCACGGCCTCGGAAGGACGGCCGTCGGCGCCAGGATCGCGCACTTCTTCGCTTCATCGCTCAGTCCAGGCATCGCCTCTCACAGCCGGTCGTGATGCGTGGCCGATACTGCCCGATCCCCCGTGCGGGCGCAACGGCGCGGGCCGTGGGAACTCAGCCACAGCCTAGCGCCCTAACCGAGTCCCCAAGAGCTCCCGATTCGAACCTGCGGCACCCCGTATTCTAGGTACCGGCGAGGCGGGTCGCCGTCTTCGGGAACCTGCGATTGGAGCACATCCATTCCTGAGGCTTTTCGCGAATCCAGGTCTCGAACAGCGCGTTCATTTTCCGGGTCATCTGCAGGACTTTCTCGCCGTCATCGGCTGCGTCGTCGTCCCACCGCAGCGGCTCGTGGACGGTGACCCGGAACCGGGCGCCACGCAGCCGCTCCACTCGGACCGGAACGAGCTCGCAGCCGGAACGCAACGCCAGACGGGCCGGGACGACCGTCGTCGGCTTCTCCAGGCCAAAAAACGGAACCGGCGCGCCCGTGTCGACACGCTGGTCGACCACGAGAGCGACGGCCCCACCATTGGCGAGCACGCGGACTATCGGTCGCATGCCCCTGTGCCGGTCCAGGAGGTCGCAATCCAGCACCGCGCGTCTTCGCCGCAGCATGCGATCTATCAAGGGATTGGTCATCGCCGTGTAGACGACCGTTAGAGGGATGCCCAGGCGCGCGCCCAGGGCCGCCGGCACTTCCCAATTCGCCAGGTGCGCGGTGACATACACCGCTCGCTTGTTATCCCGGCTCAGCGCCTCGACGTTCCCCCGCACGACCATTTCGACACGCGACGCGGCCTCGCTCCCACAGATCCGCCCAAGATGCGGAAACTCCGCAATCACCGCGCCAACGTTGCCCCAGGCCTCACGGGTGAGCGCGTCCACCTCCTCGTCGGTCTTGTCCGGGAATGCGAGCATGAGGTTGCGCCTGAAGTGTCGCGTCTTCTTGAGGCGAGGACCCAATATGCGAACGAGCCCTCGGCCAAACGCAGATGCACGATCCGGAGAAAGCAAGCCGCTGACGAGCCAAAACGCCGCCAGCACGAGCGCCTCGAGACGCCACTTGGCGTGGCGCAAAAGGTCCTCTCGGTCGAGGCGCTTCTGGAGCGAGTCCCTAGGGAACAGCCGAGCCACAGCCTCCAACTCCGTGACGAATCGTCCGCAGATCGCGCCCCGCAGCGCCAAGTCTACTTTCGGCCTGGAAATATGCCAATGAAAGCGTCAAGGGCTGGCCGAAAGTTGCGGTCCCGTACTATCCTCGATCCCAGACCGTCTCGACACGGGCACGCGGTAGCGGAGGGCCAGACGATGGAGCAGCAGGAGCGATCGCCCCTCATTACCCACATCTCGTGGGGACGCCTCGAGGTCGACGGCGGACGCGCCTTCAAGGACGCGAAGCTGTTTCCAGGCGGCGCCCGGGAATGGGATTGGCGCGAGACCGGCACGAGACACGTGCCGGGGATCCAGCCGTCCGACGTGACCGAGCTTCTCGACCACGGCGCGACCGAAATTGTCCTGTCGCGCGGCATATGGAAGCGGCTTCAGGTCTCGTCGGAGACGCTACGGATGCTGGAGGAGCGTGGCATCGCCGTGCACGTGCTGCAGACCGAGGATGCGGCCAGGCTCTACAACGAACTGAGCGCGACGAAACTCGTCGGGGGTCTCTTCCACTCCACCTGCTGATTCCCCAACGGTCCGGTGGGTCCGCTCCGGTGGGTCGACGCCGGCCGGTTAGCCGGCGAGACGGGCGCTCCGTTTCTGTCCGCTACTCCTTTCGGGTGATCATCCTTTTGGTGACTACCACTTCTCTCTCGTGAGACGGAGAATAACCGTCGTCTTACGGAGCCGTTCATCCCCGATGCCAGGCGTGCTCGAGCGGACGATCGTTGCAGCGGCACCCGCCCGTGGAACGCGCCCGGGAGCGATTTGATGCGCCCGGACCCCGGGTTCGATATCGCGTTTGTCGGCGACTTCCACCTTCGGCGGGACGCGGCCGCCGTCGCGTGTGAAATGCGGGCCTTGAGCGATGCGGGCTATTCCCTGGCACTCCGCCCGGCACGCTCGGCGGTGGAGCCCCGCGAGCCGGTCATGGCGCCCGAGATCGCGGCTTGCATCGCCGAGGGGCGGGCGGAACTCATCGATGGAAACGGACCCATCGATGCATCCTTGGCCGTTCTCCGCAATCCGCTCGTATTCGAGAAGCTTCAGGAGGCTCCGCCGCCGGTTCAGGCGTCCATAAAGATCCTGGTGGCACAGGAGCCACCACTCGACGTCCATGGCGCGCCGCGCTTCGACCCCGGTCGCGTCCAAACGGCCTGTGACGCCATCGTCGGA
>JBHICL010000091.1:0-9483 GCA_046759605.1 Alphaproteobacteria bacterium
CTCGCCGGCCTGCTCGGCATCGGGGGCGGGAGCATTCTCGTGCCCGTCCTCTATGAGGTGTTCGGCGCGCTCGGGGTCGAGGACGCGGTGCGCATGCATCTCGCGGTCGGCACTTCCCTTGCGGTGATCATCCCGACCTCGTTCCGCTCCTTCGCCGGGCATCGCGCCCGCGGCGCGGTCGACATGGACCTGGTGCGCAGCATGGCGCTGGCGGTCATCGCCGGCGTCTGTCTCGGCGCCCTCCTGGCACGCTTTTCCAACGAGGCCGTGCTGCAAGCCATCTGGGTCGGGGCGGCGAGCCTGATCTCGCTGAAACTGTTCTTGGGCATGCAGAACTGGCAGCTTGCCGACGCGATTCCGGGCCAACCCTTCCGTGCGATCTACGGTGGTCTCGTCGGTCTGCTATCAACCCTCATGAGCATCGGCGGTGGAGTGTTCATCACCGCGCTCATGACCTTCTATGGCCACACGATGCAACGCGCGGTCGCCACGTCATCCGCGTTCGGGCCGATCATTTCGATTCCGGGGGCGCTTGGTTTCGCTTGGGCGGGCTGGGGTGCGGCGGGCTTGCCGCCCGGCTCGCTCGGTTACGTCAGCTTGCTCGGGGCGCTGCTGATCATCCCGACGAGCGTGCTTGCGGCACCCTTTGGCGTGCGCATCGCGCACGGGCTCTCGCGCCGCAAGCTGGAGCTGGCGTTTGCGAGCTTCCTGGCGATCGTGGGCGTGCGCTTCATGGTCAGTCTGATCGCTTGATGCGCCGGACCTCGGTCAGAGAGCCTCGAGGACCTTCTCCGCGCTGGAGATGTTGAGCTCGCCGGGGTTTGGCTCCACCGCGAGATGCGTGAGGACGCCGTCGTCGACCACCATGGCGAAGCGCTGTCCGCGTACACCCAGTCCCCGGTCCGTCAGGTCCAGCTCCAGGCCCAAGGCCCGTGTGTATTCGCCGCTGCCGTCGGCCAGCATCGCGACGTTGTCGCCGACGGACTGGTCGGCCCCCCATGCCTCCATGACGAAGGCGTCGTTGACCGCCATGCAGGCGATGGTATCCACGCCTTTGGCCTTGATTCTGCCGGCATGGGCGACGTAGCCCGGAAGGTGCTTGAGCGAGCAGGTGGGCGTGAACGCTCCCGGCACCGAGAACAGGACGACCTTCTTGCCGGAGAACAGCTCTTCGGTGGAAACGTCCCTTATGCCTTCCGCGGTCTTCTCCTTGAAGGTGCCCGCCGGCATCTTGGTCCCGACTTCGATTGCCATGCTTCCCTCTCCTGCGTTTCCTCTCCCGTGTTGATCCACCGGGACACGGGCGGTCCCGGGGCGCCAACATTACGGCAACTGCGGATGGACGCCAGCCGCAAACGGTCGGCCCCGCGGTGGTTACCGCGAGACCGTCTCGAACGTGCGGCCGGCCTCGCTGAACGCATCGAGCACGGCATTCGAGGACAGAAGCTCCGGCAGCGGCACGCCCGCCGGCGCGTCGGGGCCATAGATCACGTTGAACGGGATCCCGAAGCGGCTGAAGCTCGCCAGATAATCGGAGATCTCCTCGCTCGGCCTGGTCCAGTCGGCGCGCATGGCCACGACGCCGTCGGCGGCCAGAGTCCGGGCGACCTCGCCTGCCTCGAGGACGCGCTTCTTGTTCACCTGGCAGGTGATGCACCAGTCCGCGGTCACGTCGACGAACACCACCTGGCCGGCCGAAACGAGCTCCAGGATCGATCCCCTGTCGAAGGGCCGCCAGACGATGTCCGCGGCCGGACCCGTTGCGGGCGACGCCACGGTGGGCAGCGTCACCGGCGTCAGGAACGCCAGCACCATCGCCCCAAGGACACCCGCCGGCACCGCGCGGCCGAGCCGGGCGGGAATCCGCCCCCGGGCGGCAATCAACACCGCCGCTACGAGCATGAAGACCCCGACCGCGACGGCGGCCGTGAGCGAAACCTGTGCCGCCAGGACCGAGAGCAGCCAGATGGCGGTGGCCACGAGCGCCAGCGACAGCACCCGCTTGAGCGTGACCATCCAGGGTCCCGGTCTCGGCAATTTGGTCGCCACCTTCGGGAAAGCCGCAACCGCGAGGAAGGGCGTCGCCATGCCGATGCCGAGCGCCGCGAACACGGCATAGGTTTCGAGGGCGCCGCGGCTCAGGGCGAAACCCACGGCGGTCCCCAGGAACGGCGCCGAGCAGGGCGTCGCAAGCAAGGTCGCGAAAGCGCCACTCAGGAAGTGGCCTCCGAGCCTCGTGCCGCCGGAGTGGGTCACCGCGACGTCCGAGATCCTCCCGGGCAGCCGGATCTCGAACAAGCCCAGGAGGTTCGTGGCGAAAAGCGTGAGGATCGCCACCATCGCGATGATGAAGGCCGGCTGCTGGAACTGTATGCCCCAGCCGACCGCGCTCCCTGCAAGCTTGAGGACCGCGAGGCCCGTCGCCAGCAGCAGGAAGGAACTGACGATCCCCGCCGTCGCCGCGAGGAAGCCGATCCGGACATGGCGTGGATCGCCGCCGCCGTGGCCGACCACCGACAACAGCTTGATCGATAGCACCGGAAGCACACAGGGCATGAGGTTGAGAATAAGGCCGCCCACGAGCGCCAGCGCCAGGATCGCCCAGAACGAGATACCGCTCGCCGCCCCGCCCCCAAGGGGGCCGAACGCCGGCGAGATTTGCGCTTCCATGGCGCGCTCGCCATCGATCAACGTGACCACCAGCGGCTCGCTGGTAACGTCGATGGGACCCGGCTCGCCGAACGCATCCTCGGCACCAACGCTCACGACGAGGCGACGCCCGCCTTCGTTGATCCGCAATTCCGGCTTGCCGAAGAAAACGAACTCCGGGCCCTCGATCAACAAGTCGGGGTCGACGAACGGCTCGGTTGCGGTGAACGCCACCCGCACGATCGGTTTCTCGAGCGTGCCCGCAAGCGCGGAGTTCTCGAGCGCCAGACCGGCGCGGGCGCCGTCGCCGGGCACCTGGCTACGGAAACGGCTCAGCAGATTGGCGTGCTGCGACGGATCGGCCGGACCTTCCGGCAGGTCCAGCGCCACGCTCATGCTATGGGGAATGCAGACGTCGGCGCAAACCAGCAGATCCACGTTCGCGCGCAGGTTGAGCGGCTTGCCCGGCTCCTCGGGCCGCACGTCGATCGGGTAGACGACCCGGTCACCGTAGCCGAAGGTTTCGAGATCGTAGTACGAGAAGCGCTCGGGGGCGGGATAGAGAAAATCTGTCTCCGCGACGTTGCCGCTGCCCTCCCAGTCGACGTGGGGTGGGATACCGGCGTCTCCCGGCGAGCGCCAATAGGTCTTCCAGCCGGGCTCGAGCCGCACCTCGAGCCCGATCGGCACCGTGGTGAGCTGGCCCACGCTGGAAGTTGCGGCAATAAGCCGCACCTGGGCCTTTTCACCGGCCTGCCATTCACTCGCCGCCTCGCCCGCGAGCGCGGGCAGTGCCCACATTACAAGGGCCTGAAACAACAGCAAAAAGCCGCCCGTTCGCCCCACATCCCCGACGTGCCTGTTCATAGGTGGAATCAGATCTCGTGCTGCCTTGATGAATCCAAACCGATACGCTGGATATATGGTCACGAAAGGCCGAGAGTATAGCTTGAGCAAGGCTCACCAATTGTCACAATAATGTGTCGCCCCGGCGCGTGGAGCGCGGTTACGTTGCCTTCGCCGGAGTAGGGCCAGGGAAGATGTCAAAAGCTCAGCCACAGTCCGGATATCTCGAGGGGCAGCTGCTGATTGCCATGCCCACCATGTCGGACTCGCGTTTTGCCCGCTCGCTCATCTACATGTGCACCCACACCGCCGAGGGAGCCATGGGGCTTGTGGTGAACAGACTGCTCGGCTCGCTCACGTTCCCCGACCTGCTTCGGCAGCTGGATATCGAGCCCACCGGCGCGACGGAGCATATTCGCGTGCATTTCGGTGGCCCCATGGAGTCCGGCCGCGGTTTCGTCCTGCATTCGACCGACTACGTGCGTGACGGCACGCTGCTCATGGACGACAACCTCGCCCTCACCGCGACCGTCGACATTCTGAAGGAAATGGCCGGGGGCAGCGGGCCGCGTCAGAACCTGTTGGCGCTGGGCTACGCCGGCTGGGGGCCGGGCCAGCTGGAAGGCGAGATCCAGGAGAACGCCTGGCTCAGCGTCGAGCCCGACGACAGTTTGCTGTTCGACCGCAACATCGAAACGAAATGGGAGCGGGCGTTGGGCAAGCTGGGTGTCGACCACAGCATGCTCTCCGGCGACGCCGGCCGCGCGTGAGCGGCGACCTCACCCGCCCACACGCCGCTCGACTTCACCGGTATCGCCGTGCGCCGCGTCGTGGATCGTGTGGTCCTCGGCGATCAGTCCGTACAGCACGTGGTCATGCCACTGACCGCGGATCTTGAGGTACTTTCGCGCGAAGCCCTCTTCCTTGAAACCACAACGCAGGAGCAGCCTCTTGCTCGCCGTGTTGTTGGGCAGACACGCCGCCTCGATGCGGTGCAGCCCCAGCCGGTCGAAGCAGAAGTCGAGGACCAGCCCGAGTCCCTCGGTCATGTATCCCCGGCGGGCGAAGGCTTCGCCGATCCAGTAGCCGAGCGTGGCCGACTGGGCGACCCCGCGGCGGACATTGGAGACGCTGACGCCGCCCATGAGGACCTGGTTCTCGCGCCGAAACAGGAAAAAGCCGTAGCCGATGTCGTCCCGCCATTCGCTCGCGTAGCGGCGCAACCGCCGCTGGAAAGCGTCGCGCATCAGCGCGTCGGACGGCCAGGTCGGTTCCCATGGCTCGAGGAATTCGCGGCTGGCGGCCCTCAGCTCGGCATACTCGCGCCAATCTCGCTCGGCCGGAGGGCGCAACGACACGCGCCCGCCTTCGAGGCGGATGTTCGTGCTGACCTGACTGGGCGAGCGAAACAGCCGCATCATGTTGCTCGCTCTCCCTCAGCCCGTGAAACGGCGGACGACGGCATCGAAGGGCTCCAACCGCGACACCGGGCCAATCGACGCCAGGGTGGGGCGGCTGGAGAACAAGCGGTGCGCCAGGTTTGAAACCGCCGCGCCGTCGACCCGATCTATCGCCGCCACCAGCTCTTCGGTCGGGACGAGCCGACCGAAGACGAGCAACTGCTGCGCGTTCTGCTCGCAGCGGGCACCGGTGGATTCGAGCCCCATGAGCAGGCTCGCCTTGAGCTGCATCCGGGCCTTCGCCACCTCGTCCTCGCCGAGGCTGTGGGCCAATCGACCGAGCTGATCGCAGAGGACAGGTATCAGCTCCCCAACCTCGGACTCCCCGCTCCCGGCGTAAACACCGAACAGTCCGTCGTCGGAGTAGGAGGAGGCGAAGGCGTAGATCGAATAGACGAGACCACGCCGCTCGCGAAGCTCCTGGAACAGCCGCGACGACATGCCGCCACCCAGCAGGCTCGAAAGCAAAACGGCGGTGTAGAACTCCGGATGGTCGATCGCGACGCCCTGAAACCCGAGGACAAGGTGAACTTGCTCGAGATCCCGGCGCTCGCGGAACTCACCGCCGCGGTAGGTGGCCGGCTCGGAACCGGTTCCCTTGCCGGCGGGAAAGCCCGCGAAAGCGGACGCCGCCAGCTCGACGAATGCATCGTGGTCGACGCTCCCGGCCACCGACAGCACCGTGTCACCGGCCCGGTAGTGCTGCCCCAGGTAGCCGACCAGCATGTCGCGCCGCATTCTCCGCACCACGTCGGCCGAGCCGAGCACCGGCCGTCCCAGAGGCTGATCGGGGTAAGCCGCCGATTGGAAGTGGTCGAAGATGATCTCGTCGGGTGTATCCAGCATCTGGCCGATCTCCTGAAGAACGACGGTGCGTTCCCGGCCGAGCTGCGTTTCCTCGAAAACCGAGTTCTGAAGGATATCGGCAAGGATGTCGACGGCCAGCTCCAGGTCCTGCTTCAGCACCTTGGCGTAATAGGCCGTGTGCTCGCGCGCCGTGTGGGCGTTCAGGATACCGCCGACCGCCTCGATGTCCTCGGCAATCCGGCGGGCGTCGCGGCGGGCCGTCCCCTTGAACGCCATGTGCTCGAGCATGTGCGCGACACCGCACACCTCGGTGCTTTCACTCCGGGCGCCCGCCCCCACCCAGACCCCGACGGAGGCCGTCTCCACGTCGGTCATCCGGTCGGTCACGACCCGCATGCCGTTGGCCAGGGTGGTTACGCGGGTTTCCCTCATGCCGCCTGCTCCGCTCGGATGCGCCCGCGGACGAAGGCCTGGACCGCGGCAACGTCTCTTTCAAGCACGCTTATCCGCTCCTCCCGTTCCATAAGGTCGGCGAGCCGTCGAGGCAGCGCCGGCACAACGCCGGTCGCCCGCTCGACCGCGAGGGGAAACTTCGCCGGATGCGCGCAAGCCAGCGCTACCAGCGGCGTCGTTGTATCCTCGTCGCGGTCCTCCGCCGCCACCAGTCCCACGGCGGTGTGCGGATCGACGAGCGCGCCGCAAGTCTCATAGACCCTCTTGATCATGGCAAGCGTCGCCTCGTCGTCAACCCGACAGCCGATGAAGATCTCGCGCGCGCGCCGCCACCTCGCTCTGCCCACGTCGAGCCGCCCGGTCTCCCGGAACTCGACCATCGCCGCGGCGACGGCGGCGCCACCACGATCGTATAGATCGAAGAGGAGGCGCTCGAAATTCGACGAGATCTGAATATCCATGCTCGGCGACAGTGACGGCTCCACCGGTCCGAGGGCCATGACGCCGCTCTCGAAGAAACGGGCAAGGATGTCGTTCCTGTTCGAGCCGGCGATGAGCCGGTCCACCGGAAGACCCATGGCGCGCGCCCCATAGGCCGCGTAGACGTTGCCAAAGTTGCCGGTGGGCACGGCAAAGCGGACCGGCCGGTCCGGCGCCCCCAACGCCACCGCCGCCGCGACGTAATAGGCGGTCTGAGCCATGATCCTCGCCCAATTTATGGAGTTCACCGCCGACAGGCGCACCTCGTCGCGAAACGCGGCGTCGCCAAATAGTGCCTTCACCACATCCTGGCAGTCGTCGAAGGTGCCCTCGAGGGCAATGTTGTGGACATTGGGCGCCTTGACCGTCGTCATCTGCCGCCGTTGGACCTCCGAGATCCGCCCGCGCGGATGAAGAATGAAGACGTCGATGGCGTCACGATCCCGACACGCCTCGATGGCGGCGGAGCCTGTATCGCCGGAGGTCGCGCCGACCACGGTCACGCGTTCTCCCCGCCGCTCGAGGATATGATCGAACAACCGCCCGAGCAGTTGCAGCGCGTAGTCCTTGAACGCGAGCGTCGGACCGTGAAAGAGCTCCAGTAGCCACAGGTTCGAGCCGAGTTGCTTCAACGGAGCGACGGCGGGATGGTCGAATTTCGCATAGGTATCGCGCACCAGCTCGTCGAATTCCGTCTCGGCGATGGCTCCTTCGACGAACGGCCACATCACCCGCGCGGCAAGCTCCGAATAGGAAAGCCCACGCATGGCGCGAAGCTCCGCCGGATCGAGGCGCGGCCAGCTTTCCGGCAGATAAAGGCCACCGTCGCCGGCCAGCCCGGTCAGGAGAACGTCCTCGAAATCGACGGTTGGAGCTTCGCCCCTCGTACTCACGTAACGCACGGCCAACGACCTTTCTCACTCGCGGCTAACCTATCCCGCCTGTCGAAGACCAGGCAACCGCCGCCCCAAGAAGACGCTACGTCAGGTAGCGCGATTCCAGATGCGCCCGGTAGATGCCGGGGTCGAGCGGCCCACCGGTGGCCGCGCGCAGCAGCTCCTCGGTGGACAGAAGGGAGGCCCGCGAATGGACGTGCGTCCTGAGCCAGTCCATGAGGGGCGCAAAGTCGCCGCGGCCGAGCGCCGGCAGAACATCGCCCACGTCCCGTTTCACCGCCGCAAAAAGCTGCGCCGCGGTCATCGCGCCCAGGGTGTAGGTGGGGAAATAGCCCCAGACGCCGGCCGGCCAGTGGATGTCCTGGAGGCAGCCCCGCCTGTCGTCCGGGGGCACGATACCTAGGAGGTCCTTCATGCCATCCGCCCACGCCCCCGGCAGTTCCGCGATCTCGAGATCGCCGCCGATGAGCGCCCTCTCCAGGCGATAGCGCAGGATCACGTGCGCCGGATAGGTGACCTCGTCGGCGTCCACGCGGATGAACGCCGGCGTCACCCGGGTGTACAAGCGGTACAGGTTCTCGGCCTCCCATGCCGCCCCGTCGCTCTCGAACGCCTCCCGCAACACGGGCGCCGCGAAGGCGAGGAACTCGCGGGAGCGGCAAGCCTGCATCTCGACGAGGAGAGACTGGCTTTCGTGCATGCTCATCCCGCGCGCCAGCCCCACCGGCTGATACCGCCACGCCTCCGGCAGACCGAGCTGATACATGGCATGACCCGTCTCGTGCAGCACCGCCATCAGCCCCGAGGTGAAGTCCCGTTCGTCATAGCGGGTCGTAATCCGGACGTCGTCGCTGGCGCCGCCGCAGAAAGGATGATGGCTGGTGTCGAGGCGGCCGCGGGCGAAATCGAAGCCGACGATCTTCATCAGATTGAGCCCGACCGTCCGCTGGCGCTCGGCGTCGAAGGGGCCCTCGGGCACGAGAGGCGCGGGCAGCCCTTTCTGGCGCGCGACCACCCGCTCCACGAGATGCGGCAGGAATCCCGCCAGTTCGTCGAAGAGCACGTCTATCTGCTCGGTGCTGCCACCGGGTTCCCACTCGTCCAACAGGGCATCGTAGGCCGCGACACCCAGGGCCGCGGCCTTGGCGGCGGCGGTCTCGCGCACCAGGCGCAGCACCTCCTCGAGAGAGGGCCGCAGTGCCTGGAAGTCGCTGTCCGCCCGCGCCGCGCGCCAGCGGACCTCGCAGGTCGAGCTCGCCCGGGCCAGGGCGCCGACCAGGTCGGCCGGGACCGCGGTCGCGTGCAGGTGCGCGCGCCGCATTTCGCGAAGGTTGGCGCGCCTCCAGGCTCCCATCTCGTCTTCTTCGGCCTGGGCCAGCTCGGCCTCGGCGTCCGGCAACAGCTCGTCCACGCGCGGATCGGTAATGAGCTCGTGCCGCAGCACCTTGAGGGTCGCGATCTGCTCGCCACGCCCCGCGGCGCTGCCTTCGGGCATCATTGTCGCCCGGTCCCAATTCAGGACTTCCAGCGTATCGTCGATCAGGCCGAGCCGCCTGAAACGCCGCTCGAGTTCCTGGTAGGGATTCTTCCCTTCCGTCACGACCTGCTTACGGCCTCCGGCGCATGTGGAAGGCAACGTACACACCGGCGAGAGCCGCCGCCAACCCAAACCATGTGATCGCGTAGCCAAGGTGGCTGTTGCGGATGTCGGTGCCCGGGGACGTTCCGATGGGCAGAGGCGAGGCGTCTTCCCCGGGAGCCGCCGCCAGGTATAACGGGGCCACACGATCGAGGCCCGCCGCTCTCATCATCCGATCGCGGTCGATGTGGAACCACGCGTTCGACGCGGGGTCGTTCTCGGGCACGAATCGGCCCTTCGCGGTGAAGCGGCG
>JBHICL010000092.1:0-9455 GCA_046759605.1 Alphaproteobacteria bacterium
TCGGTCGGCGGCAAGACGGGCATCAACACCCGGCACGGCAAGAACCTGGTCGGCACGTTCTACCAGCCGCGGCTGGTGCTTGCCGATACCGGTGTCCTGGACACTTTGCCCGACCGGCACCTGCGAGCCGGCTACGCGGAGGTCGTGAAGTATGGCGTCATTGCCGATCGGGAGTTCTTCGCCTGGCTGGAGCGGAACGGAGAGACCCTGATCGCCGGCGACCACCAGGCGCGAACCCGCGCCATAGAGCGGAGCTGCCGCATGAAGGCGGAAATCGTCGGTGAGGACGAACGCGAGTCGGGACGGCGAGCGATCCTCAACCTTGGACATACGTTCGGGCACGCTCTCGAGGTCGAGACCGGTTACGGTGAGTCGCTGCTTCACGGCGAAGCAGTCGCGGCGGGTATGTGCTTCGCCATGGAGCTCTCGGTGCGCCTGGGTATGTGCGCGAACGAGGAGCTGTCGCGGCTTCGCCGACACCTGACCGCCGTTGGGCTGCCGGCGGGGCTGCCGCGGCGCCCCGAGGGCCGCTGGAACGCGGAGCGCCTTCTCGACCTCATGACAAGCGATAAGAAGGTGCGTGGGGGCCAGCCAACGTTCATCCTGGTGCGCGGCATCGGTCGGGCCTTTGTTGCGCGCGATGTTCCCCTCGACGTCGTGCGCGGTGTGCTGACCGACGCCGCCGCCGCTGCATGAGGGCCGAAAGGGCCCGACAAGAGCCATGACCAACTCATCGATATTCACCCTTATCGCCATCGGCGTTCTGCTTATGCTGTCGGGATTCTTCTCCGGTTCCGAGACCGCTTTGACAGCGGCCTCACGACCGCGCATGCACGAGCTGGAGAAGCGAGGCAACCGGCGCGCCGCGACCGTGAACCGCCTGCGGGACCGTCAGGAGCGCCTTATCGGCGGCATCCTCGTCGGCAACAATCTGGTGAACATCCTCGCATCGGCACTGGCGACGAGTATCCTTATCGGCTGGTTCGGCAACGCCGGTGTCGCTTACGCGACGCTCGCAATGACGCTCCTCGTCCTGGTGTTCGCCGAGGTAATGCCGAAGACCTATGCGATCCGCCATTCCGATCGCATCGCGCTTGCGACGGCGCCGTCCCTGCGTTTGATCATCGGCGTTCTCTCACCCATAACCCGGGCCATCCAGCAGATCGTCAACTTCGTCCTCAAGGCCGTGGGAGCGGAAACGGGTCCTGTCAGGCTGGCCAAGGCCCGCGAGGAGGAGCTACGCGGCGCCATCGATCTGCACGCGGTCAGCGACGCCGAGGCCGCGCGCGAGGGGATCATGATGCGCAGTATCCTCGACCTCGCGGAGGTCGAGGTCGGCGAGGTGATGACGCATCGCAAGTCGATCCAGGTGATCGATGCCGAGCTGCCGGCGGACCGTATCGTCGATCAGGCGCTCGAGAGCCCGTATACGCGCATTCCCCTTTACCGCGACGAGTCCGACAACATTATTGGCGTGCTCCACGTGAAAGACCTGCTGCGCGCGCTGCGCGCCCATGCCGGCAGGGTGGAGGATCTGGAGGTCCCCGCGCTGGCCGCGCTGCCGTGGTTCATACCGGAGTCCACGAGCCTTCTCTACCAGCTGCAGGCCTTCCGCCGTCGACGTGAGCATTTTGCTTTGGTGGTGGACGAGTACGGCGCGCTGATGGGCGTGGTGACGCTCGAGGATATTCTCGAGGAGATCGTCGGCGAGATCGACGACGAGCACGACCTCCCGGTGGCTGGTGTGCGGCCACAGGGCGACGGGTCGTACGTGATCGACGGGGCCGTCACGATTCGCGACATCAATCGCCAGTTCAACTGGAACATCCCGGACGAGGAGGCCGCGACCCTGGCCGGACTGGTCCTTCATGAGGCCCGGCTGATACCCGAGGTCGGTCAGAGCTTCGCCTGGCACGGTTTCCGATTCGACGTGCTGCGGCGCAAGGGGAACCAGATCACCTCCATCCGGGTTACGCCACGGCCAGGCGCGGGCACGCCTTGAACGCGCCAGCGTGCGCTTGACGGGTGCACGAACGCTACCTAGTTTCCGCACGCCCCTGTCAGCGGACAATCGACATGGCTCTGCCCGAACCCGCCCAACGCGAGTTGATTCACGAACGTCACGTGCACTGCCACGGCTACCGCCGCGCGGATGGATTATGGGACATCGAGGGACACCTCACCGACACCAAGACGTACGACTTCGAGAACCAGGATCGGGGTACGGTGGAGGCGGGCACGCCCGTTCACGATATGTGGATCCGGCTGACGATCGACGACCGGTTCCTCGTCCGGGACGTTATCGCTGTCACCGACCGGGGGCCGTTCAGAGTCTGCGCCGATATCACGCCGAATTTCCAGCGGCTGAAGGGGCTGAAGATCGGTCCCGGCTGGAGCAGGAACGTGCGCAGGCTGCTTGGGGGGACGGAGGGCTGCACCCATCTCGTCGAGCTTCTCGGACCGATGGCGACGACGGCGTTCCAAACCATCTTTCCGCTGAGACAACGCGAGGCTGAAAGCAAGCGGACGCCGGGCCGGAAGCCGCGGCTTCTGAACACCTGCCACGTCTTCAAGAGCGATGGCGAGACCGTCAGAAAGCACTGGCCCGAGTTCTATACCGGCTGAAACCGCCACGCGCATCGACTCCAACGGCGGCCGCTCCCTTTGGCGTTATGCCAAATGCCCCGCGATCCCCCAACCATCGGGGTGGCTGTCGCCTTCTCCCGACCGCGTTAGTCTGCCGGTGTTCATTTTGAGCGACCACTCCCCCGAACGGTCGCAGTTATTCTTACTCGCCAGGATGCGGCGAACCTCGCAGCGGGCGGACCATAACCGCCCGCTGCTATTCCTTCGTGGCGCCGCCTACGCCGATGGGTCCTCGTCCTCGCCCATCAGGTTCTGCCAACCCTGACCGGTCGCAAGCATACAGCTTAGCCCGTTCGGCATCGTAACGATTATCGTCCAGGTGGAGCCGGTCTCTGTGCTGAGCACCTCCAGCACTCCTCCGTTGGTGACGACACCAACGGCAACGGGACCTTCCGAGTACTTTGCGGACAATCGCTTCATGATGTCGGCTCGCGGCGCGCAGGCGCGCGGCATTTGCGCCGCCGCGGGAAGGGCAAACAAAACCGCGACCAGGAAGACAACAAATCGGAACATTTTGTTTCCAATCGCGTTCGTTGTCGGCCCGCCAAGGGCAATAGCCAATTGGCGAACATCCACGTCTAACTGAAATTTCTTAATTCAATATTAATTCCTGGAGGGTGCAGTGATATTCTCAAGTTAAAGTTCAAATCATATATATACTCTACAAGTCCTCTGTTATGGTTAATATTTATTATAGTGGCTTCTTGAATATTTCATACAGTAGCGAGCACTAAGGTCCGGTGCGACGGATACTTGGAGACTATTCGATGATTGCGAAATCATGAAGATTCACGCGCCGCCTGACGCGAGAGGCGGACAGAGGTTTTGGCGTAGCATGCGTCGCGTCGCGTTGCCGACAAATGTGTTTTCGCTTCGAGTCCGGAGCGTTGGCGGGGAGACGGACCCCTGCCACGCGTCCCGGCCGAGCTTGCACCCTGGTGCCGATGCTTACATATTTAGGGCATGGTCAACGGCCCGCGATTACGTCGCTCTCCCGTTGCCGCGATCGGCGGCACGACCGACGCACACATATGCGATCACCCCGGTTGCGACCGGGAGGGGATCTATCGCGCGCCCAGGTCGCGAAAATTGTTGACCAAGTTTCTGTGGTTCTGCCTCGACCATGTGCGCGAGTACAACGCCGCCTGGAACTATTACGAGGGCATGTCCGAGACAGAGATCGAGGTAGAGCTGCGTAAGGACGCGATCTGGCACCGTCCGACGTGGCCCTTACGCGGCTGGCCCGATGAACGGTATCACGACCCGTTCGGACTCTTCGACGATCGGCCGGAGCGGAGCTCGGAGGAGCAGGTCGGACGGTGGGGTTGGCGGTCAGGCGACGCGGAGGCGCTGGCCGTGCTGGACCTCAGGCCCCCGGTAACGGTCGCTTCAATCAAGCAGCGTTACAAAGAACTCGTGAAGCGCCACCACCCGGATGCCAACGGCGGCGACAGCCGCCACGAGGAAAGGCTCAAGGAGATCAACCGGGCCTATGGCCGGCTCATGGAATCGGCGGCGGCGTGACCGCGACCCGCGCCTCGCGAGACACACATTCAGGATAACGGACGAATAGATGCCTTCGACAGAGATGCCGCACGTGGACCAGCCCGATCAACCCGACATCTGGGTCTCGGTGCGACAGGTCTTCGGCCTGGATACCGACATGCACGCCCCAGCGTTCTCGCAGGCCACCGACCATGTCCCCATCCTCGACGAAGCATACCGCTTCGATCCCGAGACCACGCTCGCGATCCTCGTCGGCTTTGCTCATAACCGAAGGGTCTTGATCCAGGGCTACCACGGCACGGGCAAGTCGACGCATATCGAGCAGGTGGCCGCGCGGCTCAATTGGCCATGCATTCGGATCAATCTCGACAGTCACATCAGCCGTATCGACCTGATCGGGAAAGATGCCATCGTTCTGCGCGATGGCAAGCAGGTGACCGAGTTCCGCGAGGGCCTCTTGCCCTGGTGCCTGCAGCGTTCATGCGCGCTCGTGTTCGACGAGTACGACGCCGGACGCCCGGACGTGATGTTCGTGATTCAACGCGTGCTCGAAGTGGATGGCAAAATGACGCTGCTCGACCAGAACCGCGTCATCCGCCCGCATGACAGTTTCCGGCTGTTCGCCACCTCCAACACGGTGGGCCTCGGCGACACGACGGGCCTCTATCACGGAACGCAACAGATCAACCAGGGTCAGATGGACCGCTGGAACATTGTCACGACCCTCAACTACCTTCCCCGTGAGGAAGAATGCGCGATCGTCCTCGCCAAGTGCCCCGAGTACGACAACCCGGACGGCCGGGCCAGGATCGACGCGATGGTCGCCGTCGCGGACCTCACGCGGGCCGGCTTCGTGGCCGGCGACATCTCGACCGTGATGTCGCCGCGGACCGTGATAACGTGGGCCGAGAACGCACGGATCTTCGACTCCGTGCCGCTCGCCTTCAAGATGACCTTCGTCAATAAGTGCGACGAAATCGAGCGCAGTACGGTTGCCGAGTATTATCAGCGTTGCTTCGGCGGCGAGCTCGACTTATCGACGAAGGGACTGCTCGTCTAGGTGGCGACCGTGGCGTCTGGCCCCGACACGAAAGCGGGTGACGGCCCGGTCGAGGAATTCCGCCAGGTGACCGGCGCCGCGATGCGGGCGATCTCCCGGCATGCCGACCTGACCGTCGTCTTCTCTCCCGACAGCCCGACGCTGCGCGGCGAGGAAGCCCGTTTGCCCCTGCCAAGCCGTCGGCTGCCACCCGAGGAAGTGAGCGTCATTCGAGGCGAAGCGGACGCGATGGCGCTCGAGCTTCGCTATCACGACAAGGAGCTGCATCGCCGGCTGGCCCCGCCGTCGGCGGAGGCGCGGGCCGTTTACGACGCGGTCGAGCGGTCCCGGGTGCAGGCCATTGGGGCCCGGCTTATGACGGGCGTCTCACTGAACCTGGACGCGGCGCTCGAGGAACGCTGCCGGAACCACGGCTATGCGCGCGTCCAAGAGCGCGAGCGGGCGCCCCTGGCCGACGCCGTGTCTCTTCTGGTCCGCGAGGCGATGACCGGGGCTCCTCCGCCGCCGTCGGCCCGTCACATGGTCGATCTCTGGCGGTCCTGGCTGGAGGCGCGCATCGGCAAGACGCTGACCGAGATCGGCAAGGCCATGGAGGACCAGGAGGCGTTCGCGGAGCTGGTTCACCGGATCCTCGCCGATTTGGGCCTCGATGACCGGGAATCGACAGGCGAGCTCGAGCCTGATGAGCGCGAAGGTGACGCCAGCGGCAAGGAAGCGAACGACGCGGGCGAGCAGGACTCCGAGGAGGACGCCGCTTCACTCGACGGCCTGGGCAGTCAGGACGAGCTCGCCCAGGAGGCCGACGAGGCGGAAGCGGATCCCGATGCGGTGGCCGACTTCCAGGCAGGCATGGGAGACGACGATCCGGACCTCGCGAGCCGCCCCTGGCGCCCGCCTCAGGACTCGAGAAATCTCCCGCCCGAAGATCTCTACGGTGCGTATTGCACCGAGTACGACGAAGTCGTCGACGCGGACTCGCTTTGCGATCCCGACGAGCTGACACGGCTGCGTCAGCTGCTGGACCAGCAACTGGGCCATTTGCACAACGTCATATCGAGGCTGGCAAACCGGCTGCAGCGGCGTCTGATGGCAAAGCAGTCGCGGTCCTGGGAGTTCGACCTGGAGGAGGGGCTTCTGGATACGGCGCGGCTCGCGCGCGTCGTCGCCAATCCATTGCGGTCCCTGAGCTACAAGCAGGAATCCGACACGAGCTTTCGGGACACCATCGTGACTCTGTTGATCGACAACTCCGGGTCCATGCGCGGCCGGCCGATCACCGTGGCGGCCATGAGCGCCGACATCCTCGCGCGGACCTTGGAGCGCTGCGGCGTGAAGGTGGAGATCCTCGGCTTCACGACGCGCGCCTGGAAAGGCGGCCAGTCGCGGGAGCGCTGGCTGGCGGCCGGCAAGCCGGCCAACCCGGGCCGGCTCAATGACCTGCGCCATATCATCTACAAGGCGGCCGAGGCTCCCTGGCGGCGGGCGCGCAAGAGCCTTGGCCTCATGCTCAGAGAAGGTCTGCTCAAGGAGAACATCGACGGCGAGGCGCTCCTGTGGGCGCACGAGCGCCTCCTCTGGCGGCCCGAGCAACGGCGCATACTCATGGTCATCTCGGATGGCGCTCCCGTTGATGACTCGACCCTCTCGGTCAATCCCGGCAACTACCTCGAGCGCCATCTGCGCGAGACGATCTCCTGGATCGAGAATCAATCGCCCATCGAGCTCGTCGCCATCGGCATCGGTCACGACGTGACGCGGTACTATCGCCGAGCTGTCACCATAGTGGACGCCGAGCAGTTGGGCGGGACGATGATGGATCAGCTGGCGCGGCTTTTCGACGAGGACGATCGAGCCCCTGGCGCCGATGGGCGGCGCCAGACCCGGCGTCCGCGCCCCCCTCGGAGCAGCGCCATTCGCGCTCGCTGACCCCCGTCTCGCACCGGTTCGTCCGAGCCCAACGCGGACCCTTCCCTATGTGCATTACCGCGCCATCTGGCTAACCTTGGTGTGAGTTGGTAGACGTTTCGATCCGGAGCGTGGCATGGACTGCCCGAGCTGTGGTGCCCCCAATCCCGCAGACAAGAAGTTCTGCGGCGACTGCGGCGTGCCTCTGGCGGTGCGTTGTCCGGCATGCGGGGGCGAGAATCCGCCGGACAAGACTTTCTGTGGCGACTGCGGGGCGCGTCTGGAAGAGGAGATGCCGCCTCTCGGCCGGGCGGCCGAGGCCCCGGCGGGCGAGCTTCGACAGGTCACCATTCTTTTCTGCGACCTCGCCGGATACACGGCGCTCAGCGAAGCTCTCGATGCCGAGGCGATGCACGGCCTTCTGAACCGCTATTTCGAAACCGTGGACGGCCTGGTCACAAGCTTCGGCGGAACCATCGACAAGCACATCGGCGACGCGGTGATGGCCCTGTTCGGCGCCCCCGTCGCCCACGACAACGATCCCGAGCGCGCCGTCCGCGCCGCCGTCGCCATACACGACGCCATCGCGGAGCTGGGCAGCGACTTGAGCCAGCCCATCGGCGTCCACATCGGCATCGCCAGCGGCCAGGTTGTAGCCAGCGGCACCGGCAGCGATGCGCACCGCGAGTACACCGTGACGGGGGACTCGGTGAACCTGGCGTCGCGCCTGGACGACCTGGCCAGCCCTGGGGAGACCTTCATCTCCGAGGCGGTCCACCGGGCGGTATCGCACGTCGCCGATTGCGCGGCCGTGGGTGAGGTCGCCGTGAAGGGCATTGCCGAGCCGGTCCGCGTGTGGCGGATCCTGGGCATTGGCTCCGGCCGCGCCCCGGGGACGGGACATCCATTTGTCGGCCGTGAGGCCGAGCTGGGCCAGTTCGCCGGCGTCCTCGAGGCCTGCCGACGAACCGGCGCCGGCTTGTCGATCCACGTCCGGGGCGAGCCTGGAATCGGCAAGACCCGGCTGGTCGACGAGTTCGAGGCGACCGCCAGGGGCGCAGGCTTCGATTGCCACACCGGACTGGTCCTCGACTTCGGGGTTGGCAAGGGACAGGACGCCATTCGGGCCGCCGTTCGCAGCCTCCTCGGCATAGCCCCCGGCGCCGACAAGGCGCACCGCGCCACCGCCGCGGACGCGGCCGTCGCCGGGGGGCTCCTGGACGGCGATCGCAGGGTCTTCCTCAACGACCTTCTGGACCTGCCGCAGCCTACCGCGCTCGAGGCGATGTTCGACGCCATGGACAACGAGACGCGCGGCCGTGGCAGACGCGAGACGGTGGCGCAGCTGGTCAGGCGGTCGAGCGCCGGACGCCCCGTCATGATACGTATCGAGGACATTCACTGGGCCCGTCCGCTGGAGCTCGCGTACCTCTCCACTCTCGCCTCGACGGTGATCGAGTGCCCCGCATTGCTGATCATGACGTCGCGCAGGGAGGGTGATCCGATCGACCAGGCGTGGCGAAGCGCCGCCGGGGAATGCCCACTCATGACCATCGACCTCGCCCCACTGCGCCGGGCGGAAGCCCTCGCGCTGGCGACGGAGTTCGTCGATGCCCGGCTGGCCGAGGCGTGCGTGGAGCGGGCCGAGGGCAATCCGCTGTTTCTGGAACAGCTGTTGCGCAGCGCCGAGGAGAGCCTGGAAGGCGTGCCCGGCTCGATCCGGAGCATCGTGCTCGCTCGCATGGACCGCCTCGGCGAGCAGGACAAGCGGGCCCTTCAGGCTGCGTCGGTATTGGGCCAGCGCTTCTCCCTGCCCGCGCTCAGGTATCTCATCGAGGACCCCGACTATGGCTGTGGCGATCTCGTCGAGCACTTCCTGGTGCGGCCGGACGGCGAGGACTTTCTCTTTTCCCACGCATTGATTCGCGAAGGCGTGTACGGCTCGTTGCTCAAGGCGACCCGGCGGGAGCTGCACCGGAAGGCGGCCGAACGGTTCGCCGATCGCGATCCGGTCCTGAGAGCTGAGCACCTCGATCGCGCCGAGGATCCGGCCGCGCCGCGCGCTTATCTGGAGGCCGCCCATGCACAGACGGCCGTTCACCGTTACGAGCGGGCGCGGCAGCTCGTGTCCCGCGGACTAGAGCTGGCGCGCGAGAAGACGGACGTGTACGAGCTGACCTGCTTTCTCGGGGACGTTCTCAGAGAGCTGGGCGCGATCGACGGCTCCATCGAGGCGTTCCAGCGCGCGCTCGACAACGCCCGCGATGACGTCGAGCGGTGCCAGGCCTGGATCGGCCAGGCGGCAGGCATGCGCGTGGTGGACCGCTACGACGCGGCC
>JBHICL010000093.1:0-9450 GCA_046759605.1 Alphaproteobacteria bacterium
CCTCGGTTGTGCTGGTCGGCGTCCGTCCGCTACTCTAGCCGCAGTTTGCCGCGGTAACGCCGGGGGGCGCATGAAGATATCCGTCATTCAGATGAACGCTGGCGCCGACAAGAACGCCAACCTCACGCAGGCCCGCGAGCTGGTCTCGGCCGCGGTCGCCGCCGATGGGCCGGATATGGTCGTGCTGCCGGAGACCTTTTCCTACATCGGCGGCACGGTGGACGGCCGGCGGGCGGCGGCGGAGCCGCTGCCGACGCCGGGCGAGACCGGTGGCGAGACCTACGAGACCCTCCGGGGACTGGCGCGCGAGCACGGGGTCTTCGTCCATGGCGGCAGCTTCCTCGAACGCGATGGCGACAGCTGCCACAACACCACCGTGGCCTTCGACCGGACGGGTGCGGAGCTGGCGCGGTACCGCAAGCTGCATCTCTTCGACGTGACCGCTCCCGACGGCACGGAATACCGGGAATCCGACATCATTACCGGCGGGAGCGACGTGGTCACCTACCAGGCCGATGGGCTGACCATCGGCTGCTCGATCTGCTACGACCTGCGCTTCGGCGAGCTCTACCGCGCCCTGGCGGAACGCGGGGCGCAGGTCATCATGGTGCCCTCGGCGTTCACGATGCAGACCGGAAAGGACCACTGGGAGCTGCTGGTGCGGGCGCGCGCCGTCGAGACCGAGACCTACGTCGTCGCCCCGGACCAGGTGGGCCAGTTCCTGGAAGGCAACTCACGGCGGACGTGCTGGGGGCACTCGATGATCGTCGATCCCTGGGGACATATCCTGGCGCAGGCCCAGGACAAGACGGGCTTCGCCAGCGCCCATGTCGACCTCGAATATCTCGCCGCCGTGCGGGCGCGCATACCGGTTGACCGGCACCGGGTGCTCTAAGGCGTTGCCGGCGCGTCGTCGAGGCCAAGCGTGATCGTCGTCTTCGGCTCCCTGAACGTGGACATGCTGATGACGGTCGAGGCGTTGCCGCGTCCGGCCGAGACAGTGCTTTGCCCCGACTACGTGCTGGTCCCCGGCGGCAAGGGCGCCAACCAGGCGTGCGCCGCGGCGCGGGCGGCGCGGGCCGACGGTCCCCCTGTCGCCATGGTGGGGACGGTCGGCCCCGACGACTGGGGTCCTCTCGCAACGCACCTTCTGGTCGAGGCCGGCGTCGATATCGCGAACGTGAAACGCGGCGCCAAGCCAACCGCGTGCGCGTCGATCTGGGTGGAACGGTCGGGAGAGAACGCCATCGTCGTAGCCAGCGGCGCCAACGTCGAGACCAGGGCCGCCGATGTGCCCGAAGGGCTTCTCGGCCCGGAGACATGGCTCGTCACGCAGATGGAAGTGCCGGTCGAGGAGACCTTTTCCCTCATCGGCCGCGCCCATGCCCTGGGCGCCCGGACCATCCTCAACGTCGCGCCGGCGCGACCGGTGCCGGCCGCCACCCTCGACGAGCTGGACGTACTGGTGGTGAACGAGATCGAGGCCAGGATGGTGGCGGAAGCCGAGGGCCTTGCGGGCGCCGATGACCCGCGGGAGACCGGGCGACTGCTCTCCGCCCGCCACGGCATGGTCTGTGTCGTGACCCTCGGCAGCGACGGCGCGGTAGCGTTCGGCCCGGACGGGAACTGGTCGGTCGGATCGCTGGACGTCACGCCGGTGGACACGACCGGCGCCGGGGATGCGTTCGTCGGCACTCTCGCCGCGGCGCTCAACGCCGGCTCGGACCTGCCGGAGGCGCTCAGGTATGCCAGCGTGGGCGCCGGTCTGGCTTGCCTGACCGTCGGATGCCAGTCGGCCTACGCCAAGGCGGACGTTATTGCGGCACGGCTCGAGGAGGTTGCGCACGCGCGGCCCATCGGGTGAGCCGCCAAGAACCATAAGAAAGGGAAGAAAGAATGGCGACACTTTATGGGGGAGGTTGGATTTTCGACGGTGACGGAACCCTCCTCGAGGAGCATGGCGTCCTGGTCGAGGACGGAGGCATCGAGCGGGTGGCGCCGCTCGACGAATTCGATGGCTTCGCCGGAGAGAAGATCGACACGACCGCGGGAACCCTGCTGCCAGGACTGATCGACTGCCACGTGCATCTGGTGATGGGCGCGGAGAGCGACCCGGCGGGACCGGTGGAGAAGCTGGGGCCGGGGCATGTCACCCTGCGCGCGCTCAAGCACGCCCAGGACACGCTGGCGGGGGGTGTGACGTCCATCCGCGACTGCGGCGGTCACAGGCATCTGGAGTTCGCGGTACGCGACGCCTGCAATCGGGGCGAGCAGCCGGGGCCGACCATCCGCGCCGCCGGGCGCGTGATCTGCATGACCGGCGGCCACGGCATCCGGTTCGGACGCGTCGCCGACGGGGTGGACGAGGTGGTCAAGGCAGTGCGCGAGCAGATCCACGCCGGCTGCGATCTCGTGAAGATCATGGCGACCGGCGGCGTCATGACGCCGGGCGTGAACCCCGAGGACGCCCACTACACGGCCGAAGAGATCGCCGCCGGGGTCCGAGAGGCGAAGCGCTTCCACCGCCGGACCGCCAGCCATGCCCAGGGATCGCACGGCATCCTCAACGCGGTGCGCGGCGGCATCACCTCCATCGAGCACGGGTTTTTCCTCGACGAGACCTGTATCGAGGAGATGGTGGCGAGCGGCACCTATCTGGTGCCGACGCTCTCGGCGGTGGACAGCATTCGCGAAGCCAAAGGGCGCGTCTCGGACTATGTGGCCGAGAAGATCGAGCGCATCGGCATCGCCCATCACCGGTCGATCAAGGCCTTCTACGAGGCCGGTGGACTGTTGGCCATGGGCACCGATGCGGGGACGCCCTTCAACAGGCACGGCGAGAACAAGCGCGAGCTCGCCCGCATGGTCGACGTCGGCATCAACCCAAGGGATGCGTTGACAATCTCCACAGGCAACGCCGCGGACCTCATGGGTCTCGAGGATCGTGGACGCATCGCCGAAGGCAAGCGGGCCGACTTCCTTATCGTCGACGGCAACCCGACCCAGGACATCGCGAACGTCGCCGACTCCACGAACCACCGTCTGGTGGTCAAGGACGGCGACGCCGTCGACAGGCCACACCTCGTCGGCTGAGCCCGGATGGACGAAGCGGAGAGCAGGCATGACCATCATCGACAGGATCGCCGATGCGCACGCGGAGATGACCGGTTGGCGGCGCGACATCCACGCGCATCCGGAAACGGCCTTCGAGGAGCACCGGACCTCCGCGCTGGTCGCGGAGAAGCTGGAGTCCTTCGGGATCGAGGTGCACCGGGGCCTTGCCGGCACCGGCGTCGTCGGGCGGCTCAAGGCCGGCTCTGGCAACCGGGCCATCGGCCTGCGCGCCGATATGGACGCGCTTCACATCGCCGAGCGCAATGACTTCGGCCACAAGTCCAGGAACGACGGCAAGATGCACGCATGCGGTCACGACGGGCATACGACGATGCTGCTGGGCGCGGCGCGCCATCTGGCCGAGACGGGCAACTTCGATGGCACCATCTATTTCATCTTCCAGCCCGCCGAGGAGAACGAAGGCGGCGCCCGGGTGATGATCGAGGAGGGCCTCTTCGAGACCTTCCCGGTCGAGGCGGTCTACGGCATGCACAACATGCCCGGCGTCCCGGTGGGCCGATTCGCGGTCCGTCCGGGGCCGATGATGGCGGCCTTTGACGTCTTCGAGATGAGGATCACCGGCAAAGCCAGCCATGCGGCGTTACCGCACCAGAGCATCGATCCGGTGGTGGCGGCGGCCCAGGTCGTCACGGCGCTCCAGACCATCGCAAGCCGCACCACCGACCCCGCGCAGTCGGTGGTCGTCACCGTGACCCAGTTCCACGGGGGCGACACCTGGAACGTGATTCCCGACGAGGTGGTGCTGCGCGGGACCACCCGCGCCTTCCGCGACGACGTCCAGGACGCAATCGAGCCGGCCATCCGACGCATCGCCGGCGGCGTCTGCGAGGCGTTCGGCGCGCGTATGGAGCTCCACTACGAGCGCCGCTACCCCGCGACGGTGAACAGCCCCGACGAGACCGAGCTTGCGGCGAGGGTGGCGGCGGAGGTTGTCGGCGGCGCCAACGTCGACCGGGACCCGGCGCCGCTCATGGGCAGCGAGGATTTCGCCTTCATGCTGCGCGAGCGTCCGGGTTGTTATATCTGGATCGGGAACGGTCCGGGGGAGGGCGGCTGTGTCCTGCACAACCCGCGCTACGACTTCAACGACGAAATCCTCCCCATCGGCGCCAGCTACTGGGTCCACCTGGCGGAGACGGCGCTCGCCAGGACCGCGTGAGAGCCGGGTCAACGGTGTCTTTTCCGCAGTGAGTCCAACGCACTGGCGCTGCCATTCTTGTATCCTGCTCCGCTCGATCTTGCAGGGTTGAGGAGAGGCGACATGACCGCTGAGACGAGGGATTTTCCAGATCGCCTTCAGGCCGCCTTCGAGCAAGAGGAACTCAAGGGTTTGAGGCTCGGCGCCCGTGCTCGGATCGTAACCATGGCGGTGATCGCCGTCTGGCTCGGCATCCAGATGCCCTTTTCCGAGGTCGGCTATTTCTGGGCGCTGCTGATCGGTTTCGTCGTAGCTGGCTGGCTTCCTTACGACCACAGGCGGCGCGGCAAGCAGTGGCGTTGGCCTCGCTATGTCTATCCACTTGCCGACGCAACATTGTTGACGTTCACCTTGCTTGCACCGAACCCGCTCGACGCGGTGACCTATCCGCCGCCGCTCTACCTGCGGTTCGGCAACGAGATATATTTCTTCGTGCTCATAGCTTCGGCGGTGTTCTATTACGCTCCGCGTGTTGTCATCTGGTCCGGGATTTGCGCGACTCTCACGTGGGGCATCGGCACCCTTTGGATCGCTTTTCTGCCCGCAAGCCGGGTATTCAGCAGCGATACGTTGCACCAGTTTCCTTCAGTCGAGGATGAAATCGCCTACATACTGACACCCGAATTGGTGAACCTGTTCGCGCTCGCCTCACAGGGCATCGTCTTTCTTCTTGTTGCCGGAAGCCTTGCGCTGGCGGTGTCCCGCTCGAGAGCGCTCGTGTTCAGACAAGCCCAATTGGAACGTGAGCGGTCGAACCTGGCTCGTCACTTTTCGCCGAACATGGTCGAGGAATTATCCAACATGGATGAGCCGCTCGGCGCGGCCCGCAGTCAAAGCGTGGCCATTCTGTTCGCCGACATCGTCGGTTTCACGAGCCTCGCGGAACCGCAGCCACCGGAGAAGGTCCTGGCGCTGCTCCGTGAAGTTCTGGGATTGATGGCCAGACAGGTGTTCCTGCACCGGGGCACGCTCGACAAGTACCTTGGGGACGGCATCATGGCTACTTTCGGGACGCCGCGCGGCACCGGCCACGAAGCCGAGGACGCGCTTGCCTGCGCGCGCGGTATTCTGGCGGACTTGGCGAACTTGAACGGGGCGCGCGAGAGCCGCGGCGATCCCAATGTTCGCCTCGGCATTGGCGTTCATTATGGCCCCGTGGTGCTCGGCGATGTCGGCGACGAAAACCGTCTCGAGTTCGCCGTTGTCGGCGACACCGTCAACGTGGCGAGCCGATTTGAGCGCCTGACACGTGAGCTCGGCGTGCATCTGGTGGTGAGCGGAGATTTGATATCGGCGTTGGGCGAGGGAACCCACAAGCTTGTCACGGATCTCCATCACGGCGCCCCGCAGCAGGTACGGGGCCGCGAGGAACCTTTGCCCGTCTGGACGCTGTAGGACTTCGCTCGGATGCCACCTGGTAGTGAATACCGGGTTCCTGCAATGTTTTCGTTCGCCTACGCCAGAAGCAAGATTGCCGCACAGCCGGCATATCCCGAATGTGTGCTTGAACGAGTTACGCCAGATGCGATCCTATGCGCTCCTGATGGTATAGCCGCAACGCGAGAGCACTTGGGTGCTGGGCCGGAGGAGCTGAGTCAGATGAGGAAACTCTTTATCCGTCTTCTCGAGGACAATGGTGCTACGACGGCCATCGAGTATGCTCTGATTGCGATGTTAATCGCCCTGGCCATTGTCGTCGCCGCGACCTCAGTCGGCACCCAGCTGGCGTCTTCATTCACCGCCGTCCAAGGCGCATTCCCGTAATCGTTGGCGAACGGGGTCCAACGTACCAGGGCCTGCCGTCTGACCCTTAACTCATTGTATTATAATGAAACCTCGTTTATGCGGTTAACGGTGTCCTAACGGAACGTACCCCTCCCGGTTAACCATATGGCAAAACTTGGCGGGCAGGCTGGCCCGGATCCGGTCCGGAAGCCATGACCGTCATCCTGCATACGGTAATCGTCGCCTCCAACCTGGTGGTAGCCAGCTCGGTGGCCCTGCTCCTGCCGCAGCTCGTGGCCTGGCTGACGCCTCAGCAGGCGCCGCTCGTGGGGGCCGTGCTGTTTCTCCTGGGCACGCTGTGCCACGTCATCTTCGTGGGGACCGAGGCGCGTCGCGTCCTGCGCACCGAGATCCGCGATCTGAAGCGGGCCCACAAGCACCTGGAGATGGATCTGAGCGCGGTGCGCGGCCTGTCGAACGACCTCCGCCGCGGCCTCGAGGGCGCCGACCAGGTGAGCCAGGAGCGGGTCGATGGGGTCGTCGCCGAGGTCAAGGTCCTCCAGGGTCTCATCGAACGGTTCTATCGAGGCCGGCAGCAGATCGAGCTCCCCGGCCCCACGGCGGACGCACCGCCCACAGCCGCGCCCGGCCCGATGTCGGCGGACGAATCGCTTCTCCAGGGGACCGCCGAGGCCGAACGTCCGCCGATGCCGCCGGTCGCCAGGGAACTTGGCCAGGACCAGGTGCGGGAGATCCTCCTCGAGGGGCTTCGGCTCGACCGCGTCGACGTCTACCTTCAGCCGGTGGTCAGCCTGCCGCAGCGCCGGACCAAGTTCTACGAATGCTTCACCCGCATCCGCGACGACCAGGGCCGCATGGTCGTGCCGGAGCAGTACATACCCATCGCCGAGCGTGAGGGGCTGGTCGCGGCGATCGACAACATGCTGCTGTTCCGCTGCGTGCAACTGATCCGCCGCACCGAGCGGCGCAAGGTCGATACGATCCTCTTTTGCAACGTCTCTCATGAGAGCATTGCCGACACGGAGTTTTTCGGCGATTTCATCGACTTCGTGGTGGAGAACCAGG
This sequence comes from Alphaproteobacteria bacterium, assembly GCA_046759605.1. Classification (GTDB taxonomy): domain Bacteria; phylum Pseudomonadota; class Alphaproteobacteria; order UBA6615; family UBA6615; genus JBHICL01. Next base: position 7,145 of record JBHICL010000093.1, read on the forward strand.
ATCTGGCGCCGAAGCTCGTCCTCGAGCTGCCGCAGGCCGACGTGGCTGATGCCAACACAACGCTGGGTCTCAACCTGAGGCGTCTTGCCAGGCTCGGCTTCGGCTTTTCGCTGGATCAGGTGTCGGACCTCGATTTCGACTTCGACGCCCTGGCCAGCGGGCGGTTCCGCTTCGTCAAGCTGTCGGCGGCGCGGGTCATCGACGAGATCGAGGGGGGCCATACAGACTTCCGTGAGCTCAAGCGGAACCTGGAACTCAACGGAATCGACCTCATCGTCGAAAAGATCGAGTCCGAGGATCAGCTGCTTCAGTTCCTGGACTTCAACATCGATTTCGGCCAGGGATTCCTGTTCAGCGAACCCCGCCTCACCCGCGACAGCTAACCCGCCTGGCCGTCGCTTCGAAGGCTTCCCCCGGCCGCGGATTCGTGGCACATGACACGCGTCTCGCTCGGGAAGTCCGGTTATATCGCATGAAAACCCAGATTCACTCCGGTCTCGCGCCGGTCGCCGACCGCTACGACGGCTTCGTCGTCGACCTCTGGGGGACGCTCCACGACGGCGTGGGACCACTCCCCGGCGCGCGCGAATGTCTTGCGCGGCTCCACGAGACCGGCAAGGGCGTCGTCCTGCTGTCCAACGTGCCCCAGCGCACGAGTACGGCGGAGGAACGGCTCACACGGATGGGCATAGCGCGCGGGCTCTACGACCACCTCTGGACGTCCGGGGAGGAGGTCTGGCAGCTGCTGGCCGAACGCGCCGATCCCTGGTACCGGGCACTGGGGCGACGCTGCTTCTACCTCGGACCGGAGCGCCACCGCGGCATGACCGAGAACCCGGGTTTCGACCGCGTGGACCGACTTGCCGAGGCGGACTTCATCCTGTGCACGGGGTTCCTCGACGAACACGACATGACGATTTCGAGCCATGTGTCCGTGCTGCGCGAGGCCGCCTCGGGTCGCCTGCCGCTCATCTGCGCCAACCCCGATTTCGAGGTGATACGGGGCGGCGTCCGCGAGCTCTGCGCCGGGGCGCTGGCCCGGCACTATGAGGAGGAGCTCGGGGGCGCCGTGCGCTGGCACGGCAAGCCGTATCGGTCCGTCTACGACCGGAGCCTTCGGCTGCTGGATCTGGATCGGCCGGCACGCGCGCTCATGATCGGCGACTCCCTGCGCACCGATATGGCCGGCGCCGGCGAGGTCGGCATGTCGTCGGCCTTCGTCGTCGGCGGCATATACGCGGAGGGGCTGGGCGTCGAGGCCGGCGAGATGCCTCCCACCGCGGACCTGGAGGCGCTGTTCGCGAAGGACGGGCTGAGGCCCGACCTCGTGCTGCCCATGCTCGTCTGGTAGTCCGCCGCGCTCAGGTGACCCGGGCGCGCAGGTGATACTCGGGCCGCTCCCAGGCGCCCTCGTCCATGATCTCCTTGAGCGTCGCCACGGCGTCCCACATGTCCACGTGGCGGAGGTAGAGGGGCGTGAGGCCGAAGCGCAGCACGTCGGGGCTGCGGAAGTCGCCGATCACGCCGGCCGCGATCAAGGCCTGCATGATGGGGTAGCCGTGCTCGTGGGTCAGGCACACCTGGCTGCCGCGCCGGGCGTCGGAGCGTGGACTCAGGATACCGAAGCCAAGACCCGCGCATTCCTGCGCGACGAGGTCCATGAATGTGCCGGCAAGGGTCACGGACTTCTGCCGCACGAGCGCCATGTCCGCGCGCAGCATCTGGTCGACGGCGACCTCGAGCGCCGCCATGCTCAGGACCGGCGGGGTGCCGCAAAGCTGTCTCTGGATGCCCGCGGCCGGCCTGTAGTCCCGCACGAATTCGAACGGGGCGACGTGTCCCATCCAGCCGGACAGGACCGGCGCGATGCGGTCCTGGTGCCGCTCCGCCACATAGAGGAATGCCGGCGCCCCGGGGCCGCCGTTCAGGAACTTGTAGCCGCACCCCACGGCGAGATCGACCCCGCAGCCGTCGAGGTCGACGGGCATGGCGCCGGCGCTGTGCGCCAGGTCCCAGAGCATCAACGCGCCCCGGTCGTGCACGGCGTCCGTGACCGCGGCCATGTCGTGCATCCGGCCCGAACGGTAGTTGACGTGGGTCAGCATCGCCACCGCGACCCGGTCGTCCAGGGACGCCGCCACGTCTTCGGGATCGCAGAATCGCAGCTCGTGGCCCTGGCCGAGCATGCGGCAGAGCCCCTGGGCGATGTAGAGGTCGGTGGGGAAGTTCTCCTCCTCGGAGACGACGACCCGCCGGCCGGGTCTGAGCTCGAGGGCCGCGGTGAGCAGCTTGAACAGGTTCACCGA
>JBHICL010000094.1:0-9417 GCA_046759605.1 Alphaproteobacteria bacterium
GCCTGACGCCAAAGAACATGAACTCGCCGCGCAGAATGGCGCCACCGCGCTCGGCATTGCCCGGCCATGGATCGGGCGGGGCCATGATCAGTCCGGGGGGCGTGCGGGAAATCAGTGTGTAGCGGTAGACGGAGGTGCCGTAGAGGAGCTTCCCCATCCCGTATCGCCAGTAACCAGCGCCGCCGCGCGTCGTCGCTTCCATCACACCTCGCGAAAGGTTCACGGCTGGCAAGAGCGCAAAGCCTCGAGGTTGATGGCGTAGGCCGAGGGACCGCCGTCGAACGTGGCCGTGCCGGCAACCAGCACGTCGGCCCCGGCCTCGATCGCCCTCGGCGCGGTGGTCCGGTCGATGCCGCCATCGATCTCGAGGCTGATCGGTTGACCGCCGGCGGCCTGGTGCGCGTCGATGCGCTGTCGGATGGCGCGAACCTTGTCGAGCTGGCTGTGGATGAAATGTTGTCCGCCGAAGCCCGGGTTCACGCTCATCACGAGCACGAGGTCGACGAGGTCGAAGAGAAAATCGGATGCATCGACCGGCGTGCCCGGATTGAACGCCACCCCCGCCTGCTTCCCCAGGGACTTTATGGTCTGGAGCGTGCGGTGAAGGTGCGGTCCGGCCTCGATGTGGACCGTGATGATATCGGCGCCGGCCTCGGCGAACCGCTCCAGGAGCGCGTCGACGGGGCTCACCATCAGGTGCACGTCGAACGGCTTGCGGGTGTGCGGGCGGAGGGCCCCGACCACGTCCGGGCCGATGGTCAGGTTGGGCACGAAGTGGCCGTCCATCACGTCGATGTGTATCCAGTCCGCCCCGGCGCGGTCGATCGCGCGCACCTCCTCGCCCAGGTTGGCGAAATCGGCTGCCAGGAGTGACGGAGCGATGCGAACCGAACGGGCGTCGACCATGGCCGTCTGGTAACAGCTTGCATTGTGAGCCGCAAGGGCGTGCTGGTCGTTCGGGCGCGGCATCGCGGAGCCGCCGGCTCAGCCATCTCCGCTGCGCAGCCGGCAGGCATAGAAACCGTCCATGCCGCCCGCTTCCGAGAGATGGCAGGGCAGGGTGCGCAGCTCGCCCTCGGGCGTTATCGCCTGGCGCAGGCCGGGGATCTCGTCCTGCCCGATGGGTGCGCGTTCCAACCCGGGGGCGTGCGCGAGCAGCGCCCTGATCCGCTCGCCGCATTCCATCGGCTCGAGCGAGCACACCGCGTAGACCAGTATGCCTCCCGGCGCCAGGAGCCCCGCGGCGGCGGCGAGGAGGCGCTCCTGGATCCCGGACATTCGCGTGATGTCCTCGGGTCGTTTCAGTCGCGCGACATCTGGGTTGCGCCGGATCGTTCCGGTTGCGGAGCAAGGCGCGTCGAGGAGAACCATATCCGCCGGTTGCGGAGGACGATATTCGGCGGCGTCGGATAGGACCAACTCGGCCCCGAGCCCGACGCGCGACAGGTTGTCTTTCAAGAGATCGAGCCGGCGGGAGGAGATGTCCACGGCGGTCACGTGGGCGCCGGCCGCGGCCAGCTGCATCGTTTTGCCGCCGGGCGCCGCGCACAGATCGATGACCCGCTTGCCGCCGACCTCGCCCATGAGATGCGCGGGCAGAGCGGCGGCCAGGTCCTGGACCCACCAGCCGCCTTCGCGGAACCCCGGCAGCTCGCTCACCGGCCCGCGGTTGGGGCAGCGCACGGTATCGAGCATGACGTGCTCCCCGTCCAACCGGACCGCCCAGCCGGCCGGATCCTCCCGGACCGTCAGATCGAGCGGCGGCTCCTTCAGGTGAGCGTCGGCGATCGCGCGCGCCGTCTCTTCGCCGTACGTCGACGTCCAGGCCTTCCAGAGCCAGTCCGGGGTATTGCGCCTGGCCGCGCCGGGGTCCTCGAGCAGGCTTTCCCGGTCCCGGCTCGCGCGGCGCAGGATCGCATTCACCAGCCCGGCCATCTCGCCCTGCCCGATGCGCCGGGACAGCTTCACCGACGTGTCCACGGCGGCATAGGAAGGCGTGCCGAGAAACAGGATCTGCGCCATGCCCAGCCGCAGGACGTGCCGGACCATGAGCTTCCGGGCCGCGATCGGTCGCCGGAGATAAGCGTCGATCGCGGCGTCGAGTTGACCCAGCCGGCGCAGGGCGGTGAGAACGAGAAGCCTCGTGTAGGCACGGTCGCGCTCGTCGAACGTCGCCAGCACCGGATCGGCCGACAAAGCCTCCTCCAGCGTGCGCCCCTCGTCCATGATCCGGGACAACAGCACGAACGCGCGTGCCTTGGGATCGCGCAGCATGGTTCCCATGGACGGGGTGTACGCGAAAAAGCGTGGCCACGGTAGAACGTTGCTCGCGAACCGGGCTGCCGGCGTCCCGGCGGCCGGTCGCTCAGGCGGCGGCGATCTTGTCCTTGCGGATATAGGCGATGGTGCAATGGGCGGAGCAGTACGGCCGCTCGGGCGCCGCCGGCCTTTCGCAAAAGTGAAAGTCCGGGCTTCCTGGATCGCCGATGGGCCACACGCACCTGGGACCGTTTGGCGTGTCGGCGGCTTCTTCGGCCGGGGTCTCGACCGGGATCTCGACGGACGGGTCCGGCGCCTGGTCGGTTGGCGCCACGACGGTCGTTTCGGCCAGTGGCGCGGTGGCGGTAATCGTCTGCGGCGTAAATTGGGTGCGCCGCCGCGAACGACGCCCGGTGCCGTCCGAGCGGATCGGCGAAGGCCGTCCCTGAAGTCCCAGCCTATGGGCCTTGCCAATCACCGCATTTCGTGTAACGCCGCCGATCTGCTGTGCGATCTGGCTGGCGCTGAAGCCCTGGGCCCACAACTCTCGCAGCGTTGTTATACGTTCATCGGTCCACGACATGCCGGTCTCCCGAGTCCAATCGCCGGCGGCCAGGGCCTAGCCACGTGAACGGATCGCGGCTATACTAAATCATGTAGCCGATGTAATTCAAGCCTACAAGATGAGGTAGACCCTACCCGGTGTAGCGTTTTTCTATTTCTTATCCTACAAGCTCTGGGGTCATTCTGGCTCGACACGCACCATTGCGTGGAGCCGGGCGATGCGGTTCTCGACGCTGGGATGGGTGGAGAACAGGTTGTCCATGGAGCCCCCGTGCAGGGGATTGACGATGAACAGGTGGGCGGTCGCCGGATTCCTCTCGGCCTCGACGTTCTCGATGCGCTCGACGCCGCGTTTCAGCTTGTCGAGCGCCGAGGCCAGCCACCGCGGGTGCCCGCAGATCCTTGCGCCCAGACGGTCGGCCTCGTATTCCCGCCCGCGCGATATGGCCATTTGAACAAACATGGCGGCGAGGGGCGCCAGGATCATGATCGCGAGCATGCCGATGACGTTACGATCGCGGCCACCGAAGAAGAGGGCGAAGTTCGCGAGCAAGCCGATGGCGCCGGCAAGGGTCGCGGTGATGGTCATCACCAGGGTATCCCGGTTCCTCACATGCGCCATCTCGTGCGCCATGACGCCGGCGATCTCCTGCTCGTTCAGGCTCCGCAAGAGGCCGGTGGTCGCCGCGACGGCCGCGTTGTCCGGTCCACGCCCGGTGGCGAAGGCATTCGGCTGAGGATTGTCGATAACGTAGACGCGCGGCATCGGCAACTCCGCGCGGTGGGCGAGCTGTTGCACGATGCCGTACAGGCCCGGCGCGCTCTGCCCGTCGACCTCCCGGGCGCGGTAGTGCCGTAGAATCATCTCGCCGGAATTCCACCAGGCGTAGAGGTTCATCCCGCCGGCCAGGACGAGAGCGATGATCATGCCGGCCTCGCCACCGAGGAGAAAGCCGATCCCCGCGAAAAGCGCGGTCATGGCGGCGAGCAGGACGGCGGTTCGGAAGTAGTTCATTCTCGCGTCGCGATCGGCGGGAGCCAAGGCGCTCCCATTTTTCAGATAATGGATCGCCGCCGCGCTTCAAGGCTTGGCTCGGGGCCGGATATGGGCCATATGACCTCTATGCCCGAAGATCGAGCGGATACTCGTCGCGACAAGCACCCGGTCGAGACCGGTGGCGCCCGCCGCCGGCGCAAGCGGTCGGACGTTGTGCACGCGACGGAGCCCGCCAAAGTGCGTGAGATCGGCGGCCCCAAGGGTCCCGAGCCGACACGCTACGGCGACTGGGAACGCAACGGGCGCTGCATCGACTTCTAGCGCGGTCGCCGGGTCTCGCTACGGCTCCCTTCCGCCTCGCGCCGGAGGTCGGCTTTGATTTCCTCCGGTATCTCGTTCCAGTGCGTGTCGGTGAGCGCCCCATAGGCCGCGTAAAGCGCCAGCAACGTGACCTCGCGCGGCCGCGCGTGCTTGAGCCGCCGGTAGGCGGCCACGGGCCCGAGCGCGCGCAGCTCGGCCTCGTCGTGTATGCCCACCTCCACGAGCCACGCCGCCGTGCGCGCGCCGATGTTCTTGAGCGCCGTGAGCTTGCGGGGCGGTCGTTCCGTGGCGGTCAAGTTCGGGGCCTCGGCCGGTTGAGGCGGCGGGTCAGGCTTCGACCCCGGCCATGGCGCAGATGATCCGCCACTCGGCGTCGCTCACCGGCGAGACCGACAAGCGTCCCTGGCGCACCAGCTTCATGTCGGCGAGCTCGGGGTGGCGCTTGATCTCGGCGAGCGTGACCGGCTTCGCCACCGGCATGACCGCCTTCAGGTCCACCATGCCGAAGCGGCCGCTCGCATCGGTGGGGTCGGGATAGTGCTCCTTCACCACCTCGACGATGCCGACGATCGTCTTCTCGTCCACGGAGTGGTAGAAGAACCCGCGATCGCCGATCCTCATCTTCTTCATGTTGCTGTTGGCCTGGAAGTTGCGGACGCCGTCCCACTCGGCCACGCCGGCGCGCGCGTGATCGTCCCACGACCAGGCGCCCGGCTCGGACTTGAACAGCCAGTAAGCCACGTCGCCCTCACGCGCCTTCGGCGGCGGCGGGATTGAAGAGCGCCTTGCGCAGCCGCGTGACCGTCACGCTCTCGAACACGCCACCCCTGGTGAAGGGATCGCCGGCGCTGAAGGCTTCCGCTTCCGCCCGGTCCGCCACGTTGACGATCAGCAGCGACCCGAGGGGCATCTCGCCGTCGTCGCTCAGCATGGCGCCGCCCAGAACGAGCCGGTCGGCATAGCCTTCGAGATATTGGAGGTGGTCGGCCCTGAGCCGCTCCCTGAGCTCCGTGGCGCCCGGTTTGTCGGTGCAGCGTACGGCGTACAGCATTCGTCACCTCCCCGTTAGTGATTCACAATATCCTCGCGCCGGAAGCGGCGCGCCAGCAGCTTCTTGATCGTCGTGGCGATGTCGGCGCCCTCGTGGAGGATCGCGGCGACCGCCCGGCAGATGGGCAGGTCGACGCCGAGATCCCGGGCGCGCTCGAGCACCGCCGGCGCGGTGGCGACGCCCTCGGCGACCGTGCGACGGCTCGCCATGAGCTCTTCGAGGGTGCGGCCGCCGCCGATCTCGACGCCCAGATCGTAGTTGCGCGACTTGCGGCTCGAGCAGGTGAGCACCAGATCCCCGAGCCCCGACAACCCCATCAGGGTGCGGCGCTCCGCCCCCAGCGCCATGCCGAACCGGGTGATTTCCGCGAGCCCGCGGGTCATCAGCGCCGCCCGCGCGTTCTCTCCCAGCCCGCGGCCTTCGACGATGCCGCAGGCGATCGCGACGACGTTCTTGACCGCGCCGCCGATCTGGGTACCGATGCAATCGGCGGAGTAGTAGGGGCGGAACGCGGCGGTCCCGAAGGCGTCCACGAGCGCGGCGCCAAGCTCGGGGTCGGCGCAGCTCACCGTGACCGCGGTGGGGAGCCCCCGCGCGACCTCGCCCGCGAAGGTCGGCCCCGAAAGCGCGGCCACGACCTGGCCGGGCCGCAGCTCCTCGATGACCTCTCCCATCAGCCTGCCGGTGCCCAGCTCGATCCCCTTGGCGCAGATCACGAGCGGGGTGGACGGGGCGAGATGCGGCGCGAGCTCGCCCATGGTCTCCCGCACCGCCTGCGCCGGCGTGACCAGGAGCACGGCGTCGGCCTCGGCGACGCGGCGCAGCCCGGTGGTGGCCTCGATCGCCGGATCGAGGTGGACGTCCGGCAGGTAGAGCGGGTTCTCGTGGCGCTCGCCGATCGCCGCGGCGACCTGCGCGTCCCGCGCCCGCATGATCACGTCGCGCCCGGCGCGCCTGAGGACGATGGCGAGCGCCGTTCCCCAGGCGCCGGCGCCGATTATGCACACGCGCTCTATCACTTGGCGGCCCTCTCGATGCGCTTTATGGCCAAGGGCCGGCGCGTTGGGCAAGACCCGAGACTCGCCGCCCGCGTCCGGGCGATCATCCGTCGCCGCCGTCCAGGGGCCAGCGCGGCCGCGGATCGAAGGAAAGCGCGCTCGCCTGTCCTTCGCGGAGCTTCTCGAGCCCTGCCCACGCGATCATGGCCGCGTTGTCGGTGCAGAGTTCCAGGGGCGGCGCCTTGAGCGTGACGTTCCGCGCCGCGCACAGCTCCCCAAGACGCGCCCTGAGCGCCGCGTTGGCCGCGACGCCGCCGGCGACGACGAGCACCGGCGCCTCGTGGTATCCGGCTGCGAAGACGTCGAGGGCGTGTTCCGAGCGGTCCACCACCACGTCGCCCACCGCGGCCTGGAACGACGCGCTCAGATCGGCCACGTCCCCGGCCGAGAGCGGTCCCGGAGAGAGGCCCGCCACCGCGTGCCGCACCGCGGTCTTGAGCCCCGAGAAGGAGAAGTCGCACCCCGCCCGTCCCTTGAGCGGTCGCGGCAACCTGAAGCGCGTGGGGTCGCCACCCGCCGCGACCTCCTCGACCGCGGGGCCGCCGGGGTAGCCGAGACCCAGCAGCTTGGCGGTCTTGTCGAAGGCCTCGCCGATGGCGTCGTCGATGGTGGTTCCGAGCCGGCGGTAGCGCCCGACCCCCTCGGCGATGAGCAGCTGGCAGTGCCCCCCCGAGACGAGCAGCAGCAGGTAGGGGAACCGGACCTCGTCCGTGAGCCGCGCCGTGAGCGCGTGGCCTTCCAGGTGGTTCACCGCCACGAAGGGCTTCTCGTGCACCGCGGCGATGGCCTTCGCCATGGTCACGCCCACCATGAGCGCGCCGATCAGCCCGGGACCGCCCGTCGCGGCGATCCCGTCGAGCCCGGCGAAGGGCACATCCGCCTCGTCCATGGCCCGGGCCACCAGGGTGTCGAGGACCTCGAGGTGGGCGCGCGCGGCGATCTCCGGCACCACCCCGCCATAGGGCCGGTGCTCCTCGAGCTGGCTCAGCACCAGGTTGGAGAGGATCGCCCGGTCGTGGCGCACGACGGCGGCCGCGGTCTCGTCGCAGGAGGTCTCGATTCCGAGCACGATCATGGCACGGCCGGTATAACGCCGCGGGCCGCGCGACGCCAAAGACCTTTTCAAGCCCCCGGCGGTTCTCTAAGACGTGAGCCCATGAGCTCACCTCGCGGGCGGTCCGGGGCCTTGCGCATAGGGACGCGCGGCAGCCCGCTCGCCCGGACCCAGGCCGGCCTGGTGCGCGATCTCCTCCACGCGGCCCATCCCGGGTTGCCGGAGCCCGAGCTGGTGGTCATCCGGACCACCGGCGACCGCATCCGCGACCGTCCCCTCGCCGAGGTCGGCGGCAAGGGCCTGTTCACCAAGGAGATCGAGGAGGCGCTGGCCGCCGGCGCGGTGGACCTGGCGGTGCACTCGATGAAGGACATGGAGACGCGTCTCCCCGACGGCCTCGCCATCGGCTGTCTGCTGCCCCGGGAGGACCCGCGCGACGCGCTGTTCACGGCGCCGGCCCTGGGTCCCTGCCGGCGCATCGAGGCGTTGCCCGAGGGCGCGCGCCTCGGCACCTCCTCCCTCCGCCGCGTGGCCCAGGCGCTGGCTCGGCGGCCGGACCTCGTGGTGGCGCCCATGCGCGGCAACGTGGAGACGCGTCTCGAGAAGCTCGCCCGGGGCGAGGTGGACGCGACGCTCCTGGCCGTGGCCGGGCTCAAGCGCCTCGGCCTCGCGGCGCGTATCGAGGCCGTGCTGGAGCCGGAGGACATGCTGCCGGCGGTGGGCCAGGGCGCCATCGGCGTCGAGTGCCGCGCCGGGGACGACGGGACCCGGGCTCTCCTCGCGCCCATCGGCCACGAGGAGACGGCGCTCCGCGTCGGCGCCGAGCGCGCGTTCCTCACTGCCCTCGACGGTTCGTGCCGGACGCCCATCGCGGCGCTGGCGGAGGTCGAGGGGGACACCCTGCGGCTGCGGGGCCTGGTGGCGAGCCCCGACGGACGGGCGGTCTACGAGGCCGAGCGCCGGGGACCCGCGCGCGACGCCGCGGCGTTGGCCCGCGACGCCGCCGGGGAGATCCGGGCCGCGGCCGGGCCCGGGTTCTTCGCGGCGCTTGCGTGAGCGGGAGCGGTCCCGGACCGTGCGCGTGCTCCTGACCCGCCCGCGGGAGGACTCCGAGGCGCTGGCGCGGGTGCTGGCGGCCCGGGGCATCGACGCGCTCGTGGCGCCGTTGCTCGTCATCGAGGATCTGGCCGCCGAGGCGCCCGATCTTACCGGGGTGCAGGCGCTGCTCGTGACCAGCGCCAATGGCGCCCGGGCGCTGGCGCGGGCTCTCGACGCGGGCTCGCCCGGCTTCGGGCTCGATGTGCTGACGGTGGGCGAGGGCAGCGCCGAGGCGGCGCGGGACGCCGGGTTCGCCCGGGTCGCTGCGGCCGGCGGGGACGTGGCGGGTCTCGCGGAGCTCGTACGGGCGCGGCTCGATCCGACGAACGGCGCTCTGTTGCACGCCGCCGGCAGCGTCGCCGCGGGGGATCTGGCGGGGTCCCTCGCCGCGGCGGGCTACACCGTGCGCCGGGTGGTGCTCTATCGCGCGCGGCCGGCGCGCCGGTTGAGCGCCCCGGCGCGCCGCGCCATCGCGGCGGGGGAGGTGGACGCGGTGCTGCTGTTCTCGCCCCGCACGGCGGCGACCTTCGCGAAGCTCGTCCGCGCGGCGGGCCTGGACCCGCGCCTCACGGGCATGGACGCGCTCTGTCTCAGCGACGCCGTGGCCCGGGCCCTCGCGGGGCTCGGGTTCCGCCGCGTCCTCGTCGCGGCGCGTCCCGACCAGCCCGCGATGCTGGCGCTCCTCGCCCCGTGATGTGCGGTCGAGCGAACGCTTTGTTCGGACGAGTCGCTTTGCTAGGTTGGGCGCGGCCCGAGGGCCCGATTCGGTATCACCGTTTGCCTGGGCGTTGCCGCACCGGAGTCGGAGCCACGCTGCGATGACCGAAGACCACGAACGAGACGCCACGGACGCTGGTGGCGTCGCCAGTCCCGGCCAGCTACGCGCCCTGCCGCTCATCGAGAGGTTTGGCGGCATCCGGCCCATGGCGGCCAGGCTCGGCGTCGCCGTGAGCACGGTGCAGGGCTGGAAGCAGCGGGACGCGGTGCCCGCGAAGCGGCTCGAGGCCATTCGCCG
>JBHICL010000095.1:0-9414 GCA_046759605.1 Alphaproteobacteria bacterium
GGCCGGCCCGGTGAGGAGAGGTGGCTCTGGCTGCGTTTGAAGCTGATTGCCGATGCGGGCATCATCGGCCTCCCCAACGCCGGCAAGTCCACGTTCCTCGCCACCGTCAGCAGGGCCCGGCCGAAAATAGCCGATTATCCCTTCACCACGCTCCATCCGGTCCTCGGCGTCGTGGCGGTGGATGACAGCGAGTTCGTCCTCGCGGACATCCCGGGCCTCGTCGAGGGCGCGCACGAGGGCAAGGGGCTGGGCGACCGCTTTCTCGGCCATGTGGAACGTTGCCGCGTGCTTCTGCACCTGGTCGATGGCACGTTGGATGACGAGGCGATCGCGGGGGCCTATCACGCGGTGCGCGGCGAGCTCTCCGCCTATGGCGCCGGCCTCACGGACAAGCCCGAGATCGTCGCGCTCAGCAAGATCGATTCGCTGACGCCCGATGAGATCGGCGCGCGGAACCGGGCACTCGGCCGGGCGGCCGGACGCGAGCCCCTCGGGCTGTCGAGCGCCACGGGCGCGGGCGTGCGCGAGACGCTGATTGCCATGCATGGGTTCGTGGCCGCGGAGCGGGAGCGCCGGAGCCGGCGAATCGGGGCCTATACACCATGATCGCACCGCTCGCGAGCTCCAGACGACTGGTCGTGAAAATCGGCTCGGCGCCGCTGGTCGACGAAGCGGGCGACAGTCGGCGCGAGTGGCTGGTGGCGCTGACGGACGACCTGGCCGCGCTTCGCGCCGACGGCACGGAGGTGCTGATCGTCTCCTCGGGCGCCATTGCCCTTGGCCGACGACTGCTGGGCCTGGCGCGCGGCCCCCGGAACCGGGCGCTGCGCCTCGAGGAGAGCCAGGCCGCCGCCGCCGCGGGGCAAATCCGGCTCGCCCATGCCTGGCAGGAGACCCTGGCGCGCCATGGCATAGCGGTGGCCCAGATCCTCCTCACCCTCGACGACTCCGAGAACCGGCGCCGCTATCTCAACGCGCGTAGCACGATCAGCACTCTCCTGCGGTTCGGCGTGGTGCCCGTCATCAACGAGAACGATTCGATCGCGACCGATGAAATCCGTTACGGCGACAACGACCGCCTTGCGGCCCGCGTCGCCCAGATGGCCAGCGCCGACACCTGCGTTCTGTTGAGCGACGTGGACGGGCTCTACACCGGCGACCCCAACCGCGATCCGAACGCGAACCACGTGCCGGTCGTGGAGCGCATCACCCCCGAAATCGTGGCGATGGCTGGGGAGCCGGGCTCGGAGGATGGCTCGGGGGGCATGGTCACCAAGCTCGAGGCGGCACGCATCGCCACCCAGGCCGGCTGCCGCCTCGTGATCGCGAGCTGCCACAGCGATCGGCCGCTCAGGGCCGTCGACCACGGCGCCCGCTGCACATGGTTCCTGCCCCTCGCGGAACCGCAGACCGCCCGCAAGCAATGGATTGCCGGGACTCTCCGGCCGGTGGGCGACGTGGTGGTCGACCCGGGAGCGGCCCGCGCGCTGGCCGCGGGCAAAAGCCTGCTCCCCGCCGGCGTGACCGCGATCCGGGGGCACTTTCAACGCGGCGACACGGTCGTGGTCAGGACCCCCGACGGACGCGAGCTCGCGCGCGGACTTGTCGCCTATTCCAGCGAGGACGCTCGGTTGATCAAGGGGCACAAGAGCAATGAAATCGAGGCGCTTCTGGGCTACCGTGGGAGAGAGGAAATGATCCACCGGGACGACCTGGTGCTGAGCTGACAGGAGATTCGCGTGTCCGCCCTACGAGAACTCGACGAGTCGACGGATCTCGAGGCCACGATGATGGAGCTGGGCCGGCGGGCGCGCGCGGCGGCGCGCCAGCTCGCGCAGGCGTCGAGCGAGGCCAAGAGCCGGGCGCTCGAGGCGGCGGCCCAGGCAGTCCGCGCCCGCAGGGATGAGATCCTGGCCGCCAACGCCGACGACATGGCGAGAGCCAGGGCCAGAGGCACGAAGGGCTCGTTCCTCGACCGCCTGATGCTCGACGAGCAGCGCATCGAGGCCATGGCCAAGGGCCTCGAGGACATCGCCGCGCTTCCCGATCCCGTGGGAGAGGTGACCGGCAGCTGGAAGCGGCCCAGTGGGCTCGAGATTACGCGGGTACGCGTTCCCCTGGGGGTCGTGGGCATCATCTACGAATCGCGTCCGAACGTGACGGCGGATGCGGGCGCGCTTTGCCTCAAGGCGGGCAATGCCACGATCCTGCGCGGCGGCTCCGAGAGCTTCGGCTCCTCGGGGGCGATCCGGGCCTGCCTCGAGGACGGCCTTCGCGCCGCCGGACTGCCCGAGACGGCGGTCCAGTCCCCACCGACGACGGATCGCGCCGCTGTCGGAATCATGCTGAGGATGACCGACACCATCGACGTGATCGTGCCGCGCGGCGGCAAGTCCCTGATCGAGCGGATCCAGCGGGAGAGCCGCATCCCCGTGTTCGCGCACCTCGAAGGCATTTGCCACACCTATGTCGAGGCGACGTCGGACCCCGAGATGGCGCGGCGCATCGTGCTCAACGCCAAGATGCGGCGCACCGGGATCTGCGGCGCCACCGAGACCGTGCTCATCGACCGCCGCTCCCTCGCGACCCATCTGCCGCCGATCGTCGACGCGCTCGCCGAGGCGGGCTGTGAGGTGCGCGGGGACGACGAGGCGCGGACGGCGGATACCCGCGTCGTGCCCGCCTCGACCGAGGACTGGTCGACCGAGTATCTCGACGCCATCGTCTCGGTGAGGGTGGTCGGCGGTGTCGGCGAGGCGGTCGAGCACGTGAACACCTACGGCTCCAACCACACCGATGCCATCATCACCGAGGACCCCAAGGCCGCCGAGAGGTTCCTCAACGAGGTGGACAGCGGCATCGTGATGCACAATACCTCGACCCAGTTCGCCGACGGCGGCGAGTTCGGCATGGGCGCCGAGATAGGCATCTCCACCGGGAAGCTGCACGCACGCGGACCCGTGGGCGCCGAACAGCTCACGAGCTACAAGTACGTGGTGCGCGGCAGCGGACAGGTTCGGCCATAAAACAGGTACGCAAGGCCCGTGGCCGGAGGCGGGCGCATCCACGGGGCGCCGAGCCGGCGCCCGCGACCGCAGCCGAGGACAGGGTCAGGCACGAGGGACGCCGGATCGGCCTGCTCGGCGGCTCGTTCAATCCCGCGCACGAAGGGCACAACCATGTGAGCGTGGAGGCCTTGAGGCGGCTCGCCCTCGACGAGGTCTGGTGGCTGGTCTCGCCCCAGAATCCACTGAAATCCGAAGAAGAGATGGCGCCGTTCGAGGACCGGGTGACCCGGGCGCGCGCCGTGGCCCGGCATCCGCGGATCCGCGTGACGACCTTCGAGACGCAGCTCGGCACGCGCTTCACCGTCGATACCCTGCGCCGGCTGCGCAAGAACTATCCGGCTACCTCGTTCGTATGGGTGATGGGCGCGGACAACCTAGCCGATTTCACCCGCTGGCACCAATGGTCCACCATATTCGAAACCGTTCCCATTGCGGTTTTCGCTCGCCAATCCTATGATTTTAAAGCGTTGAACAGTCCCGCGGCGGTGCGTTTCCGCAGCTACCGGCTGCGTGAGGCCGAAGCGGGAGAGCTGGCGGGCCGCTCGCCGCCGGCGTGGGTCTTCGTGCCGATGCGGCCGCATCCGGCCTCGGCAACGGAACTCCGCCGCGACGGGGCCTGGCCGCCGGCCAACGCGACGAGGCAGTCCGTAACGAAAGGAGAGAGGTCGCCGTCATAACGGAAACATCGACAAAGACGCCGCCGCCGGTGGCGGCGCGTGTATTGGCGTTGGTCGAACACTCGCTCGAGAACGACCAGGCCGATGAGGTCCGCGTCATCCCCCTGTCGGGGAAGACCGACATCGCCGACTATATGGTCCTCGCCAGTGGCAGCTCTGCCCGCAAAGTCGGGGCGATGGCCGAACACCTGATCGAGAGGCTGAAACACAGTGGCGTCCGCGGCGTGTGCGCCGAGGGCAAGGCCCACCGCGACTGGGTCCTGATCGACGCGGGGGATGTGATCGTCCACCTGTTCAGGCCGGAGGTCCGGGCTTATTACAACCTCGAGAAGCTTTGGGAACCGGATCTGTCGATCTCGGCGGGACAGGCTCGGCCGCTGTCCGCGTGACGCCGCCACGCGAGGAGAGCCGCCGCCAGCGGGCGCCGCCCGGATAAGAAGGCACGGCGGAGCGGCGCGGCGATGCGCATAACCATCGTCGCGGTCGGGCGCATGAGGCGCGGTCCCGAAAGGGACCTCTACGAGCACTACGCGGGCAGGATCACCACGTGGCGCCTCGAGCAGATAGAGGTGGGCGTTCGCGCGCGGCTTTCGCGCGG
Organism: Alphaproteobacteria bacterium; assembly: GCA_046759605.1. Classification (GTDB taxonomy): domain Bacteria; phylum Pseudomonadota; class Alphaproteobacteria; order UBA6615; family UBA6615; genus JBHICL01. The sequence continues at coordinate 4,344 of JBHICL010000095.1, forward strand.
TGAGCTCAGGGCGGCGGAAGGGGAGGCTTTGATCCGGGCGCTGCCCAGCGAGGCCCATGTTGTTGCGCTGGATCGCGGTGGCGATACCGTCGACAGCGAGGCGTTTGCCCGGTTACTGGCGCGATGGCATGAAGCCGGCGTTCGCGACCTTGCTTTTGTGATCGGCGGGGCCGAAGGCCTTGCCGCCACGGTTCTGACCCGGGCCGGGAAGACCCTGTCCCTGGGCCCGATGACGTGGCCACATCTCCTGGCGCGTGGAATGCTGGCGGAACAGGTCTACAGGGCCCAGCAGATCCTGGCCGGACACCCCTATCATCGCGGCTGAGCCAGCCGCGGACCCGTTAACGAGCTGTTGATGTCCTTCCCCTAGGCTCGCGACGAGTGGCGTTTTATATATTGTTGATCCTTGATAAAGCCCCGTTCGTTGGTTAGTTGAGGGCGCGAACCTCCGTGAGCGGGAGAGTGAGTGGGAAGCGCCGATGAGCGGCTTGAAGCGCCCACGCCCCGTCGTGTCGTGCATACTTGATGGCCAGGGGCATTTGGCCGGATGCCACGACAACGCCAACCGCGGCCGGGCGACGTGACGCGGCGGATCTATCCTCTGGCGGCGGTCCTCGTTCTGTCGCTGACTGGCGGGCCGGCGGTGGCGGAGCCCGCGGATGCGAACGTGCGCCAGCAGCTGGAGAGCGTGCAGGAGCGCATATCGGCGGAGGACGAGGCGGTCCGCCGTCTCGGCCGGGAAGCCGAAGACCTGACGCGGCAGATCTCGCTCGTGCGTGACGAGATGATCGCCGCCGCCCAGGTTCTCCAGGCGCAGGAAGCGGCGCTCGAGCGGCTCGAGGACGAGTTGGCGGCGTTGACGGCGCAGGAGCTGGAGAAGCGGCGAGCGCTCGAGGCGCGTGAGAGCCAGCTCGGGGGCACGCTGGCGGCGCTCCAGCGGCTCTCCCTGAGGCCGCCGGCCGCGCTGCTCGTCGCTCCGGGCGACCCCAACGATATCGTCCGCAGCGGCCTTCTCATGCGCGCGGCGATCCCGCGCATCGAGGGGCGGACACGTGAGATTCGGCGTGATCTGGAGGAGCTCGCGGCTATACACGACCGCATCGCCGCCCGCCAGGCCGATCTGGACCTCACGGTGAATGCGTTGCGGCAGGAGCGCGATCGCCTGACCGACCTGTCTGCCCGCAAGTCGGCCCTCCTCGACGAGGCGCGGGCTGAGAAGCAGGCGGCGTCCGACCGACTGGCCGCGCTCGCCCGGGAGGCCAGGGACCTGGGCGAGCTGTTGACAAGGCTGGAGGCGGAGCGCGCCGAGCGAGAGCGGCTGGCGCGCGAGTCGGCAGAAGAGCAGCGCCTCGCCGCGCTCACACCGGAGGACAAGCCGTTGAGCCCGCCGGCGGCCACGTCCCTGGCTCCTTTGCCCCCCGGGTCGGCGCCCATGAGCGCGGCGCGTGGCGCGCTCGTTCGGCCGGCCCACGGGCGCATCCTCCAGGGCTATGGCGCGCCCACCGGGTTCGGCGCGAGAAGCCGCGGCGTCACTTTCGCGACTCGGCCGGGGAGCACAGTGGTGGCGCCATGGGATGGCACTGTGGTTTTCGCCGGTCCTTTCAAGGACTTCGGACGAATCTTGATCATCGAACATGGCGAGGGATATCATTCGCTGCTCGCTGGCATGGCTCGGATAGATGCCTCCGTCGGGCAGTGGGTGCTGGCGGGAGAACCCGTCGGCACGACGAACGACGGCCCGGAGAACGGGGCCGTCGAAACGGCCAACGGCGTTTCGACTCTTTATGTCGAGCTGCGCCGGGGTGGACAACCGATCAACCCGCTGCCTTGGCTGGCGGCCAGCAAAGACAGGGTGCGTGGATAATGCTGAAAATCTCGAGAGCACTGTGCGTGTTCAGCCTCATTGTTCTGCTGCCGGTTTCGGCCCGGGCTGCAAGCAACGAGACGTTTCGTCAACTAGAGCTTTTCGGCGACGTCTTCGAGCGGGTCCGGTCGTTCTACGTCGACGAAACCGTCGATGAGGATCTGATCGAATCCGCCATCAACGGCATGCTCAACGCGCTCGATCCGCACTCGAGCTATCTGAACGAGAAGAACTTCCGCGACATGCAGGTTCAGACCCGCGGCGAGTTCGGCGGATTGGGCATCGAGGTAACGATGGAGCAGGGGTTGATCAGGGTCATTGCCCCCATCGACGATACCCCTGCCAGCCGCGCCGGCTTGCGCCCGGGCGACTTCATCACCCACCTCGATGGCGAGCAGGTCCTGGGCATGTCCCTCTCCGACGCCGTCGAGAAGATGCGCGGGCGTGTGAACTCCGACATAGTCCTGACCATCCGCCGCGAGGGCGAGGAGGCGTTCGACGTGACGCTCACCCGCGACGTGGTCAAGATCCAGTCGGTGCGGAGCCGTGTCGAGGGCGACATCGGCTACGTGCGCATCACCACGTTCAACGAGCAGACGGAAAGCGGCCTCACGCGCGAGATCCAGAAGTTGAAGAGCGAGCTTGGCGATTCGCTCGCCGGAATCGTGCTGGACCTGAGGAACAACCCCGGCGGCCTGCTCGACCAGGCGGTCAAGGCCACGGACGCTTTCATGGAGCGCGGAGAGATCGTCTCGACGCGCGGGCGTAGCCAGGGCGAGGAGTCCCGCTTCAACGCGACCCCCGGCGACCTCATCGACGGCCTGCCGCTGATCGTGCTGATCAACGGTGGGTCGGCGTCGGCATCGGAAATCGTGGCCGGCGCGTTGCAGGACCACCGGCGCGCGATAATCCTGGGCACGCGCTCCTTCGGCAAGGGCTCGGTACAGACCATCGTGCCCATTCCCGGCCATGGCGCCATGCGCCTTACGACCGCGCGCTACTTCACGCCGAGCGGGCGCTCCATCCAGGTCACCGGCATCAGCCCGGACATCCACATCGAGCAGTCCCGGGTCGAAGCCATAGATGGAGGTGGCGCTATCACCCGCGAGTCCGACCTGCCGCACGCGCTCGAATCTGTAGAGGACGATGAGCAGGGGGCGCTCCAGGGTCTGGATCTTGCGCCGGAGGATTATCAGCTCTCCCGCGCCATCGACATGCTGCATGGCATCGCACTGATGAGGGAGCGCAGCGTCGTCAATTGATTTCGAGGAGTCGGTCATCGGGTCGGCACCGCTGAAGTGTGGTCGGCCGGCGCTCACTACGGCCAATGAAAGGCGCTCCGTGACGTCGAAGCCAAGCCCCGGCGAGCAAGCACAAACGTCGCGGTTTTGGATCGCACTGCCCCTGGTACTGTCGCTCGTGGCCGCCGCCGCCAGCGGTCTGGCGGTCTGGCTGTACGTTGAAGGCTCCGAGGAAGGCGAGGGCGTCGCTGGACGCGGACCGGCGGTCTCGTTGCCCATGCCGCCGCTGGCGTCGGTGCCGGCGGCCCTCCTGGAATCCACCACCGCCCCCGCCGAGAGCGCGCCGGCGGCGCCGGCGCAGCTGGAAGTCCCGGCTCCCGACGAACCGGCGCCGGAGCGGGCCGAGGCGGGGCCGCCAACAGCATCGCCGGCCGACCGGAAGGCCGAGCAGCCCATTCGCACGCCCGCCCCGCCACTACCTCCACAACTCGCGAGCCTGCCGCCCACGGCGGACGCATTACCGCCCGCTCCCGACCCCGAGCTCATCGAGGAGACGCCGCTTGGCCCCCTGCCCCGCATAAGCGTGGACGGCCGGGTGCCGTGGCAGGTCTACGCAAGACCGTTCGACCGCGACGACAGGCGCCCCCGTGTCGCCGTCGTGCTGAGCTCCCTCGGCCTTTCGAGCGCGGCCACCGAGGCCGCCATCCAGGGCCTGCCAGGTGGGGTTACTCTGGCGTTCCAGCCCTATGCCCGGAACCTGCAGCACTGGATCCAGCTCTCGCGCGCCGCCGGTCACGAGGTCATCCTGAACCTGCCCATGGAGCCCCTGGACTATCCGGACAGCGATCCGGGACCCCAGGCCCTGTTCACGGCGCTCTCACCGGAGGAGAACATCGAGCGGCTGCACTGGGCGCTGAGCCGCGTAACCGGCTATGTCGGCGTGACCAACCATATGGGCTCGCGCTTCACCGGCTCGTCCGAGGCCATGGTGCCGATCGTCGAAGCGCTGAGGCGCCGCGGTCTCCTCTTTTTGGACAGCCGCACCACCGCCAGCAGCATTGCCGCCAGCCTGGCCAAACGGCAGGGCGTGCCTCGCGCCATCAACGACCGGTTCATCGACGCCGACGAGATCTCCCGCGACAGCATCGACGCACACCTTGTCGATGTCGAACGTATCGCCCAGGAAGTGGGAGTCTCCGTCGTTATCGGCCAGCCCTATCCGGTGACGATCGAGCGCCTGCGCGTTTGGCTGGACGGTCTGGAAGAACGCGGCATAGTGCTGGCGCCGGTTTCCGCGGTCGTGGATCTGCAGGCCGATCGTTGACCGCGGCGGCGCAGTCGGCGCTTTACCGTGCCGGTGTCGGCATCGTGTTGCTGAACCGCGACGGCAAGGTCTGGGTCGGCGAGCGCATCGACGCCCCCGGCCGGTGGCAGCTCCCCCAAGGCGGCATGATCGAGGGCGAGGACCCTGTGAGCGCCGCGCTCAGAGAACTGCGCGAGGAGACGGGCGTCGCCAGCGTCGAGCTTCTGGCCGAGAGCCGCGACTGGCTGTCCTATGACCTGCCGGCGGACATCGCGCGGCGGATGTGGGGCGGACGCTATCGCGGCCAGCGGCAAAAATGGTTTCTGTTCCGCTTCGTGGGCGGCGACCGGGAAATCGACCTCGGCGCCCACACATGCGAGTTCTCGGCCTGGCGGTGGACCGACTTCGACGCGCTGCCCGGGCTCGCTATCGCGTTCAAGCGGAAGCTGTACGAGGCTCTGGTGCGCGAGTTCGGAGCCTTGGCGAAGCAGCGGAATCGGGGCGCGGACTCATGAGTATGCGGCTGAACAGCATAGGTTTCTGCTCATACAAACCAGCAAAGCACGGCTAGAATAGTTGAAAGCGAAACAAGTCGGACGTGGGGATGACCGCGCAGCTCAAGCCGACCTGGTTCATGGACTTCGATCAGCCGGTCGTGCGGGA
>JBHICL010000096.1:0-9306 GCA_046759605.1 Alphaproteobacteria bacterium
GGCGAAATCGATGAAACAGGCCACCGCGAACACATAGAGCGCCCGCCGGATGTGGGCCGGGGTCGCCTGCGCGGTGAATTCCTCCCCGAGCCACGGATCGTCGACCCGATCGCCCTCGTAATGGCGCGGTCCCAGGAGCGCCACGCCAAGCGCGCCGGCCATCGCGGCCTCCGGCCAGCCGGCGTTGGGCGAAGAGTGCTTTCCGGCGTCGCGGAACATGGTCCGCACCGCCCCGCGCGGGCGCCCGCGCGGGAGGAAGACCGCGGCAAACGCGATCATCCACGCGGCAAGGCGCGCCGGCGCCAGGTTGAGAATGTCGTCGAACCGCGCCGGGGCGATGCCGAAAATCGCGTGACGGGCATCGCGGTGGCCGAACATGCTGTCCAGCGTGTTGACCGTCTTGTAGAGGAACAGGCCCGGCAGGCCGAGGAGCAGGTACCAGAAGGCCGGCGCCACGACCCCGTCGGCGAAGTTCTCGGCGACGCTCTCGATGGCCGCCCGCGCGACGCCCTCCTCGTCGAGTCGGTCCGGGTCCCGCCCGACGATATGGCGGACCGCGTCACGGCCCGCCTCAACGCCGCCCTCGCCGAGCGCCCTGGCGACGGCGCGGGCGTGGTCGAACAGGCTGCGTTGCGCCAACAGCACGGCCACCACGATCGCCTCGATCACCCAGCCGCTCGCGAACCCGTCGAGCGCCGCCCCCACGGCCACGCCCAGGGCCCATGCCAGGGCGGCAAAACCGAAGACCAGAAGGGCTCCCCGCACCGCCCGGGTGCGCGCGCCCCGGCGGGGCCGGTTGAGACGCTTCTCGAGCCAGTCGGCGGCGCGCCCCACCCAGGCCACCGGATGGGGGACCACCCGAAACACGTGGGGCATGTCGCCGAGCACGGCATCGACGATCAGCGCCACGAGGAGCACGAGCGGTGTCGTGGTTCCGCCAATGTCGGGGAGCTCCAACAGCATGGCCGGCGCATCCTGCGGCGGCGTCCGGCGGGCGTCAACGTCGCGCGGCGGCAGCGCCCTTGGCCTCGGTCCGTGGAAGTGCTCTATTGGCGGCCGGCTGCGACGAGGTACGGGAAGACCCGGCGGGGGAGGCGTTTGGTGAGCACTGGGATTCTTTTGTGCGGCCACGGCAGCCGCGACCCACAGGCCGTCGATGAGTTCGCCACCCTGGCCGTGGCTCTCTCCCCACGCCTCGACGGACGCGCGGTTGAGCATGCTTTCCTGGAGTTCGCGCGGCCCATCATTCGCCAGGGGCTCGAGGCCCTGCGGCGGCAGGGGGTGCGGCGGGTGCTGGCCGTGCCCGGCATGCTGTTCGCGGCGGGGCACGTGAAGAACGACATCCCCTCGGTCCTCAACACCTATATGGCGGCGCACCCGGATATGGAGATCCTCTATGGCCGCGACCTCGGCCTCGACATGCGGCTCGTGCGCGCCGCGGGCGACCGCATCGAGCAGGGCGTTGCCGCGGCGGACGCGGAGCGCGGCGCGGTTCCCCGCCACGAGACCCTGCTCATGGTGGTCGGCCGCGGCACCTCGGATCCGGACGCCAACTCCAACATCGCCAAGGTCTCGCGCATGCTCTCGGAGGGCATGGGTTTCGGCTGGGGCGAGACCAGCTACTCGGGGGTGACGTTCCCCCTGGTCGGCCCGGCGCTCGCCCATGCGGTCAAGCTCGGTTACCGGCGCATCGTCGTCTTTCCCTACTTTCTGTTCACAGGAGTGCTGGTCCGGCGCATCTACGACCATACCGGTCGCGTGGCTGCCGCCCATCCGGAGGTCCAGTTCGCGAAGGCGCCCTATCTCAACGACCACCCCCAGGTGCTCGATGCTTTCGTCGAGCGGGTACGCGAGATCGAAGAGGGCGCAAACCTGATGAACTGCCAGCTGTGCAAATACCGCGAGCAGGTCCTGGGCTTCGAGGACGAGGTGGGTTTGGCGCAGCGCAGCCACCATCACCACGTGGAAGGCGTCGGCACCGGCACGGTCGTGCATGACCATGGCCAGGGTCATGGCCACGATCACGACCACGGCCACCATCCCTATCCCCAAGCCGACCATCCTCTGGGCCCGCGCAGCCTCGGGGCCGCGGGTGACGCCGGCGAGGAGTGAGCCGAACCATGGGCGAGGCGGCTCGGGCGCTGTTCGACGCCTATGTGATGGTCGACTGGAGCGCGCGCAGCACGCGGGCCACAGGGGCGGACTCCATCTGGTGGGCGCTGGTGGAGCGCCTCAACGGCCGTCCCCGCCTGGTGCGCCGTGAGAACCCACCGTACCGCGCCGAGGCGACGGAGACCCTGGGCGAGGTCCTGTGCGGTCTCGCGGACGCCGGCCGTCGGGTGCTCGTGGGCTTCGACTTTCCCTTCGGCTACCCTCGGGGATTCGCGAGACGCCTCGGTCTCGACGCCGGTGCCGCTGCGCCGGCCTGGCGGGCGATCTGGGAGCTGCTGGCGAACCGCGTCGAGGATGGCCCCTACAACGAGAACAACCGCTTCACCCTGGCCGCCGAGCTCAACGGACCCGGGGATTTCCCCTTCTGGGGACATCCGCACCAGTGGTGCTTCGATGGCCTGAAGCCCACGAAGCCCCGGCGCTACGGCGACGACACCCTGCCCGAGCGCCGCTACGTGGAGCTGCGGGTGCCGCGGACCAAGCCGCTGTGGCAGCTCACCGGCAACGGCTCCGTCGGCAGTCAGGCGCTTCTGGGCATACCTCGCGTCCGCGAGCTGCGCCTCCATCCGGATCTCGCGGACCGGACCGTCATCTGGCCGTTCGAGACCGGCCTCGACGTGCCCCGGGTCGAGGCCGGCGTCGTGGTGCTGGCGGAGGTGTACCCGTCCCTCGTGCGCGAAAGGCGTGAGCGGCGGCAGGTCAAGGATGCCTGCCAGGTGCGGACGGTCGCCGAGCTGTTCGCCGCCCTCGACGCAAGAGAGGCGCTGGCCCCGCTTTTCGCCGGCGATCCCGGGCTCGACCCGGTGGTGCGGCGGTGCGTCGAAACCGAGGAAGCGTGGATACTGGGCGTCACCGATCGCGCGCCCGGTTTCGACGCCGATACGGCCCATGCCTAAGGCAGGGAGCGGCGAGGACAGCCGGCTCGACCACCTGCGCGATCCGGGCGAGATCACCCGCGCGTCCTACGCCGCCATCCGCCGCGCAACCGATCTATCCGGCATTCCAGACGACATGGAAGGGCTCGCCATACGTCTGGTTCACGCTTGCGGCGAGCCGGCGATCGTTCAGGACCTCAGGTGGTCCGCCGGGGCCGTCGCCGCCGGCCGACGGTCCCTCGAGCGAGGCGCGGTGGTTCTGGCCGACAGCGGGATGGTCGCCCAGGGCATCACCGCGGCGCGTCTTCCCCGGGGGAACCGGGTGCTGTGCACCTTGCGGCTCGGACACGCCGCCGGGATGGCGGCGCGCGCCGGCACCACCCGCTCGGCCGCGGCGGTGGAGCTCTGGCCGCCGTGGCTTGCCGGCGCGGTGGTCGCCATCGGCACCGCGCCGACGGCGCTGTTCCGGCTCTTGGAGGGATTGCGCTCCGGCTGGCCGCGGCCGGCGGTGGTCCTCGGATTTCCCGTGGGCTTCATAGGGGCCGCGGAGTCCAAGGACGCGCTCGTACGGCATTCAGGCGCCGTCCCTTATGTCACCCTCCTGGGGCGCCGGGGCGGCAGCGCGTTGGCGGCGGCGGCGGTCAACGCCCTTGCCGGGCCCGCCGAGAACGACCCGCCATGACGCCCTGGCTCAACATCGTCGGCATCGGGGAGGATGGACTCGAGGCCCTGGCGCCCGCGGCGCGGACCCTCGTCGCGACCGCCGAGGTGCTGATAGGCGGCGAGCGGCATCTGGCAATGGTCCCGGAAGGTGCGTCCGAACGCCTCACCTGGCGGCAGCCTCTGTCGGATACGGTCGCCGACATCGAGGCTCATCGTGACCGTCGTGTCACCGTGCTCGCCTCGGGCGATCCCATGTCCTTCGGAATCGGGGTCACCCTGGCCCGCCGGTACGACGAGAACGAGCGCCTGATCGTGCCCGCCCCGGGGGCGTTCAGCCTGGCCTGCGCGCGGCTCGGCTGGCCGCGGGAGGAGGTGCGGTGCCTGACGCTGCACGGCCGTCCGCTGGCGCTTCTCAATCGCGAGGTGTCCCCGGGGGCGCGCCTCCTCGTCATGAGCGAGGACGGCCATACCCCCACGCAGGTGGCGGCGGCGCTGAGGCATCTCGGCTACGGGCCGAGCCGCCTGGTCGTTCTCGAGCGCATGGGAGGACCCAGGGAACGCCGTCGCGAGGGCACCGCGGCGGACTGGGACGAGGCGCCGTCGGCCGACCTCAATACCATCGCCGTGAGTTGTCTTCCGGGTCCGGAGGCGAGGATTCTCTCACGCGCCCCGGGGCTTCCGGACGATGCATTTGTCCATGATGGACAGTTGACCAAGCGAATCGTGCGCGCGGCGACGCTGGCGGCGCTCACGCCATTGCCCGGACAGCTGCTCTGGGACCTCGGCGCCGGTTGCGGCTCTGTGGCGGTGGAATGGCTCCGGGCCGCAGATCACGGGCGCGCCCACGCGGTCGAGCGCGAGGCGGGTCGTTGCGCCATGATCGCGCAGAATGCGAGCCTTCTGGGGGTGCCGAACCTGGATATCGTTAACGGCGATGTGGACCGCGTTCTCGACGATCTCGATCCGCCGGATGCGATATTCGTGGGAGGGGGGATCACCACCGCCGGCCTCCTCGCCCGGTGCTGGCGCGCGCTCGGTCCCAATGGGCGTCTGGTGGCCAACACGGTCACCGTCGAGGGCGAGAGCGCGTTGTTCGAGGCCCGGCGCGCCCACGGCGGATCGCTCAGCCGGATCGCGGTGAGCCACGCGGGACCCGTGGGCTCCTTCACCGGCTGGCGGCCGGCGATGCCCGTGACACAGTGGCAGGTGACGAAGACATGACCGGCACGGCGTATGGGATCGGCGTTGGCCCCGGAGACCCGGAGCTCATAACCCTCAAGGGCGCCCGCCTTCTGGAGAGTTGCGAGGTGGTCGCCTACCCCGCGCCCCTCGAGGGGCAGAGCCTCGCGCGGGTCATCGCCGCGCCACACGTGACCGCGTCCAAGGTCGAGATCCCCTTCCGCATGGCCCTCGAGGCCGATCGTTTTCCCGATCCCGAGGTCTACGACCGCGCCGCCGCGGATGTCGGCGCTCATCTCGATCGGGGACGGGATGTCGCCGTCTTGTGCGAAGGCGATCCTTTCTTCTATGGCTCGTTCATGTATCTGTTCGCGCGCCTGGCCGAGCGCTGGCAGGTCGAGGTGGTGCCGGGGGTTTCCTCCCTGGTGGCTGCCGCGGCGGTCACCGGGGCCCCATTGGCTGCGCGCAACGACGTCCTTACGGTTCTCCCCGCGCCGCTTCCAGAGCATGTGCTGACCGCGCGTCTGGCGCTCGCCGACGCCGCTGTCGTCGTCAAGCTGGGTCGCCATTTCGCCAAGGTGCGCGGGGTGCTCGAGCGCCTGGACCTCACGCGCCGGGCCCGATACGTGGAACGCGCCACGATGCACAACGAGCGCATTCTGCCCCTCGACATGGTCGACCCCGCCGAAGTGCCGTACTTCTCCATGATCCTGGTGCACCGGCGAAAGGACGCGTGGCGGTGAGCGACGGTCTCGAGGAGCACGGGCGCGGGACCGCGCTGGTCGTGCTGACCCCCGGCGGGCTGGCCCTTGCGCGCCGGCTGGCGCCCCGGCTGCCGCGCGCCCGGGTGCACGTTTCCGGACGGCTTCAGGGAATGCCGGCCGACGTCCGTTTCACGGACTTGGGTTGTCACGTGCGCGACCTGTTCGCCGGCGGGACGGCCATCGTCGGCGTGTGCGCCGCCGCCATCCTGGTGCGCGCGCTCGCCCCGCTCCTGGCCGACAAGGACCGGGAGCCGCCGGTGATCGCTTTGGCCGAGGACGGGAGCCATGCGATCCCCCTCCTGGGCGGGCATCGCGGCGCCAATCGCCTGGCCCTGAGGATCGCCGAGGCGACCGGTGGCGCGGCCGCCATCACCACCGGCGGAGACGTCCGGCTCGGCGTCGCCCTCGACGACCCTCCCGCGGGCTGGAAGGTCGAGAACCCAAAGGCGGCGAAGACCGTCGCGGCGGCGCTTCTGGCCGACAAGCCGGTGCGCCTCGACGTCGAGGCGGGCGATCCTGGCTGGCTTTCCGCCGCGAAGGCCCGGTGGGATACACGCGCGTCGCTCGCCGTCCGCGTGAGCGACCGGTCCGGTGTTCCGAGCGAAGGCGAGCTCGTGCTGCGCCCGCCGACCCTCGCGGTCGGGGTGGGTTGCGAGCGCGGCACGGAGCCGGACGAGCTTGCCGGCCTCGTCGGCCGCGTCCTCGATGCCGCGGGACTTGCGCGGGCGTCTGTCGCCGTCGTCGCGTCCATCGAGCTGAAGGCGGACGAGCCCGCCGTGCACGCGGTGGCCGCGGATCTGGGCGCGCCAGCGCGGTTTTTCGATGCGCACCGCCTCGAGGCGGAGACGCCGCGTCTCGAGAACCCGTCCGCCCTGGTCTTCGCCGAGGTCGGCTGCCACGGCGTCGCCGAAGCCGCCGCCCTGGCGGCCGCGGGGCCCGACGCCAAGCTGGTCGTGGCCAAGACCAAGGCGAAGCGCGCCACTTGCGCGGTCGCCCGGGCTGTCGCCATAGATGCCGGGGCCGTCGGACGTCCGCGCGGGCGCCTGTGGGTGGTGGGGACGGGGCCGGGTGCTCCCGCGTACCGCGCGCCCGAGGCCGATCGAGTCCTCGGTCACGCGACCGACGTGGTTGGCTATGGACCGTATATCGATCTTCTGGGCCCCGCCGCTCGAGGCCTCAGACAGCACGCCTTTGCCCTCGGCGAGGAGCAGGAACGGTGCCGCAAGGCGCTCGAGCTGGCGGCCGCGGGGGGCGCGGTGGTTCTGGTCTCGAGCGGGGATCCCGGCGTGTTTGCCATGGCGGCGCTGGTGTTCGAGCTGCTCGATGGCGCCGGCGACAAGGCGTGGAGACGGGTGGGCATCGAGGTGGTGCCGGGGATCTCCGCGATGCAGCTGGCCGCCGCCCGGGCGGGCGCGCCATTGGGTCACGACTTCTGCGCCATATCGCTGAGCGATCTGCTGACGCCATGGGAGGACATCGAGCGCCGCCTGATCGCCGCCGCGGAGGGCGATTTCGTCATCGCGCTCTACAATCCCGCAAGCCGCCTCAGGCGCGGACCGTTGACCGCGGCGCGGGACATCCTGGCCGCCCGGCGGCCAGCCGACACGCCGGTCGTCATCGCACGCAACCTGGCGCGGGGCGACGAGTCGGTCGAGGTGGTGCCCATGCATGCTTTCGACGTGAGCCGCGTCGACATGCTGACGGTCGTCATCGTCGGCAACCGTCGAACCCGCGCGCTCCGCCGGGGCGGCCGCTGCTGGGTCTATACACCCCGCGGCTACGCGACCGCCGCGGCTGGCGACGACCCATGACCGTCTATTTCATCGGCGCGGGGCCCGGGGCGCCGGACCTCATCACGGTCCGCGGCCTGCGCCTCATAGAACGTTGCCCCGTATGCCTCTACGCCGGCAGCCTGGTACCGGCGTCCCTCATCGAGGCCGCGCCCACCGGCGCCCGCGTCGTCGACACGGCGCCTCTTACCCTCGACGAGATCGTCGCCGAGCTCGCGACGGCGCACCGCGAGGGCAAGGACGTGGCTCGCGTCCACTCGGGCGATCCGTCGTTGTACGGCGCCGTGGCCGAGCAGATGCGACGCCTGGACCGTCTCGGCATCGACTACGAGATGGTGCCGGGCGTGCCCGCGTTCGCCGCGGCGGCCGCGGCGCTCAAGCGGGAGCTGACGCTCCCCGGGGTCAGCCAGACGGTCATCCTGACCCGCACCGCCGTCCGGTCATCCGCCATGCCCGAGGGGGAGGAGCTGGCCGATCTCTGTCATGGCGGGGCCACGCTGGCGATACACCTGTCGATCAACAACCTGGCTCGCGTAGTCGCCGAGCTGACGCCGCATTATGGGAGCGATGCCCCGGTGGCAGTGGTCCATCGGGTCGGTTGGCCGGACGAGCTGATCCTCCGGGGCACGTTGGCCGATGTGCGCGACAAGGTTAGAGGGGCCGGAATCACGCGGACGGCGCTGATCCTCGTGGGGCCGGTGTTGGCGGACGTGGAATTTTCGGACAGCCGCCTCTATGCGGCCGATCACCATCACGTGCTGCGGCCCCGCAAACGTCCCTGAGACCGCTCACTGGGCTCCCGCGCGCTCTAAGAGCTGGACCACATGGCCCGAGCGCCCCTGGCGCGCCAGGTCGAGGACCGTATGGCCCGTGTAGTCCGTGTGGTTGACGTCCGCTCCGGAATCGACGAGCAGGCTGACCACGTCCGTGCGCTCCTCGCGTACGGCGGCCATCAGAGGCGTGGCACCGTGTTTGTTTTCCAGGTCGATGCTAGCGCCGGCCTCGACGAGCAGTTCCACGATCTCGTAGTGCCCGCGCTCCGCCGCATAGAACAGTGCCGAGTTGTCCAGCCTGTCGGTGCGGTCGGGCGTATCGTCGAACTCGAGCAGAACCTCGACAGTCTCCAGATGGCCCTGGAGCGCCGCGTAAATCAGCGCGGTCCGCCCTTCGACGTCCTGCAGCGACGGGTTGGCCCCGCGCACCAGCAGGTCGTGTGTGGTCTGCGCGTCGCCCTTGAAGGCCGCGACCAGCAGCGGCGACTGCCGGTTGAGCTGAATCGCCGTGGCCGAGCCGGCGACGAACGCGAGCGCCATCGCCGCGATCACGAACAGGGCTCCGGTTTTCACGTGCGCCTTCATGAAGTTAGTGTCCCCGCTGGCGATTGTAGCGTCAAGCCGGCTGCGCCTGGTCGGCCTGCTCCCGGACCCACTCGACGGCCGCCGTGACACTTTCGACGCGTGGCCCGCGTTCCGGATCGGGCCGGCGCACCATCACAACCGGTAGGCCGAGCGCGCGCGCGGCGTGAAGCTTGGCCTCCGTCGCGGCGCCCCCGGACGCCTTGGTGACGAGCACCTCGATCCGATGATCGCCGAGGAGCTTCTTCTCGCCGTCCAACGAGAAGGGTCCACGCGCCAGGATCACCTCGTGGTCGGCAAGGGGGGGCAGGGTCCGTGGACGGTCGACCAGCCGCACCAGCAGCCAGGCGCCGGCGAGGCCCGCGAACGCCTGGAGCTCGCCTTGTCCCACGGTTACGAAGATGCGCCGGCCGAGTCGTGGCGCGAGCCGGGCGGCCGTGTGAACGTCCTCGACCTCGCGCCAATCGTCGCCGGGCCGCCGCCGCCAGGGGGGACGGTCCAGCACCAG